>CBDUBO010000325.1:0-3770 GCA_965365405.1 uncultured Rhodothermales bacterium
TCGTCGGCCCGTACCAGTTTGGCCTCGACGTGCTGCGCGTGCAGGAAGTGCTGCGCTCGCAGCCCGTCACGCCCGTGCCCGTCTCGCGCGAAACCATCGCGGGCCTGCTCAACCTGCGCGGCCAGATTCTGACCGCCCTCGACCTGCGCGCCTACTTCGGCATGGGCCAGACCGAGGATGTCAGTGCCTGCATGAACGTGATCGTGCCGCACCAGGAGTCCGTCGTCAGCCTCGTGGCCGACCGCGTGGGCGACGTGTTGCAGGTCGAGGACGCGCACGTCGAGCCCCTCCCGCCCAACACGCCTGAGGTGCTGCGCCCGCTCCTGTGCGGCGTCGCGCAGGGCGAAGGCCGGCTCATCTTCATCCTCGACGCCGACAGGGCGCTTGCACGCTTTTTAGAGCAGGCCGAGGCCGCCTGAGCCCATGCCTGCTGCCCCTGCCCGAACTTCCGCCCGCATCCTCGTCGTGGACGATTCTGCCGTCATGCGGCGCATCATTACGATGGCGCTGGCGGGCGAGCCGCGCTTCGAGGTGACCACCGCCGTCAATGGGCGGCAGGCCGTCGAGATCATGGATCGCGTCAGGCCCGACGCGATGACGCTGGACGTGGAGATGCCCGAACTCGACGGGCTGGGCGTGCTGCGGGCGCTGCGCGAGCAGCACCGCCGCCTGCCCATCGTCATGTTCTCGACGCTTACCGAGCGCGGCGCAGCCACCACCATCGAAGCGCTCACGCTCGGCGCGTCCGACTACGTCACCAAGCCTTCGGGCACGGGGGCCTTCGAGGTGTCCATGCAGCGCGTGCGCGCCGAGCTCATCCCCAAGCTGCGCGCGCTGCTGCGCATGGACGAGCACGACGCCGCGCCCGACCGCGCATCGGCACCCGAACGAACCGTTGCCGCATCGCTGCGCCCGCCACAGCCCGTTCCGCCGCCCGCACGCCGAACGGCACCGGCCCGCACCGGCCCCGCCGAACTGCTCGTCGTTGGCGTCTCGACGGGCGGGCCGAGCACGCTCGAAACGCTGCTGCGGGCCTTGCCGGCGCATTTTCCCGTGCCCATCGTGATCGTGCAGCACATGCCCGAGCACTTTACGCACCAGCTCGCCCAGCGCCTCGACCGCCACTCGCCGCTGCGGGTGCAGGAAGCCGCCGAAGGGGCCACGCTTGCGCCCGGACAGGTCTGGATCGCGCGCGGCGGGCGGCACTGTGAGGTGCGCCGCGAGGGCGGGCACCTGCGCCTGCACCTGCACGACGCGCCGCCTGTCCAGTTCTGCCGTCCCTCGGTGGACGTGCTTTTCCATTCGGCCGCCCAGGCCGCGCCCGGTCGCACCGTGGGCCTCGTCCTTACCGGCATGGGCCGCGACGGAGCCGACGGCGCGCTGCACCTGCAACAGGCCCACTGCCCTGTGCTGGCCCAAGACGAAGCCACCAGCATCGTGTATGGGATGCCCCGCGCCATTGCCGAGCGCGGACTGGCCACCGAGGTGATCTCCCTTCCCAACCTGGCCGACCGCCTCCTTCAGTACGTGAAACCCTCCGGGCAGGCTGTGCCCCTCGCCGCCGTATGACCGCCACGCTCCCGCGCCCCGCCGCTGCTGCACGCCCCGCCGGCAGCAGCATGAGCAGCGCCGATTTCGAGTTCATCCGCAACCTGCTCTACACGCGCTCGGCGATGGTCGTCGAGCCGCACAAGGCGTACCTCGTCGAGTCGCGCCTGACGCAGATGCTGCGCGAGCAGTTCTCGAACCACACGCACGAGTCGCTCCTGACGGGCATGCGCACCGACCGGCGCCTGCAGGACGCCTTTGTCGAGGCGATGACGGTCAACGAAACGTCGTTCTTCCGTGACGCCCACCCCTTCGAGACGCTCAAGGACAAGATCTTGCCCGACCTGATGCAGCAGCGCAACATCTCGCGCGTGCTCAACATCTGGTGCGCGGCCTCGTCGAGCGGGCAGGAGCCGTTCTCGCTCGCCATGATGCTCAACGACAGCTTTCCCCAGCTCCGGTCGTGGACGGTCAAGATTCTTGCCACCGACCTGTCGCAGGAGATGGTGATGCGCACGCGGCTGGGCACGTACTCGCGCATCGAAGTCGTGCGCGGCCTCTCGCCCGAACTGCTCAAAAAGCACTTCCTGCCCGTGGGCGAGAAATTCCAGGTCAAGGCCGAGCTGCGCCGCCTCATCGAAGCCCGCACGCTCAACCTCATCGCCGACTGGGGCGCGATGCCCAAGATGGACCTCGTCTGCCTGCGCAACGTCCTCATCTACTTCGACGCGAAGACGAAGCACGCCATCATCGAGAAGATGGCCGGCGCTATCAAGCCCGGCGGCATCCTCATGCTGGGCGGCTCGGAAACCGTGTTCGGGATGGACAGCGCCTTCCGCCGCGAGGTCAACGGCCGCACGATGTACTACCGGCGCGTCTGACGCGGTGGTGCCCACGCCGCCGCGTGGACGGTGAACGTAGCCGCCGTGGACGGGTCGAAGCGAGGGGTGCCGTACCACCAGCCACCGCGCAGACGCGTGGGAATCGTGATGCCGCTAAACGTAGCCTCCTCCTCGACGACAAAGCCGTAGGGGATGGGCTGGTACGCCTCCACGCCCACGTTGCCCCAGCGGTTGAGCGTGACTTCGCGCAGCGCGCCGTCCGGCTCGATGTGCAGCGTCACCGCGATGGGGTCGCCGTCCACGGAGAGCGTAAAGCGGGCGTGGTCCTGATCCGTGGCCTCCCACGATACGCCAGGGCCTACGAGCGCCGTCGGGCACCACACCGCCTCGGCCACGAGCCGCCCGCGGGCCGAGCGCGCCACGTCCGCGCCGCCGGGCTGCGGCAACGGTACGAGGCCGAGCAGCGCCACCGCCACGCCACCTTCGCCCGCAGCGTAATGGTCTCGCACCTGCACGGGCAGCCCGCCCATGCGCGCCCGGGCGGTCCAGACGAAGCCGGTACGCGGGGCGAGGATTTCGCGCGCAACGAGCGAAACGGGAGCCGCACCTGGCCGGGGAGTCATCGTTCCACTCATGCCAAGGCGCGCAGCAGCGGCCAGCGGCGTGCCGGGCGCGATGGCGTGGAGCAGGTAGCGGCGGGCTGGTTCTGGGAGGTCGGCAACGCGGGCAGGAGAAAACGCTGCTTCCTCGATGGCCGGCGCGAAGAGTTCCCTTTCGAGTCGTTCGGAGCGGCGCTCGCCGAGCAGCCAGCGCAGGCCCAGCACGCTTCCCGCGAGGAGAACGCTTCCGGCAAGCGCCGTTGTCCGGGAAACGAGCGGGCGAGAGAACAGGGGGCGTGACATGGCGTGGGGCGGGGTTAGACAGCGTACGGTGAACAGGCAGCGGGCTCGCATGCGCTACGGCGTCGGGTGGAGAGCGGAATGCAACCGTGCGGGCGCGTGGGATCGTGCGGTCGGCACGCCGCGCAGAATCGAAACCAGTGCCCAGAGGCTCAGGCCTGCCAGCACCACGAACCCGCCCACCGGACCGATCCACTCGGCGGTCGAGAACGCGACGCCGGCCCTGTGCTGGCTCACCGTCTGCGCCACGATCATCGGAAGCAGAAAGGCTTCGAGCACGAACAGCGGCAACGCAATCGTCAGGCCCACCGGTTGCCGGCGCAGGATGAGCAGGCCCGCGAGCACCGTGGCAGGGGTGATGATGCCGAGGTCGAGGGCATCCGTGACGCGCCCGGTGTAGATGCCGATGCGGGCAGGTGGGTGCCCGGCCACCTGAGCGCTCACGATGGGACCCAGCCACACCATGAGCGTGAGCAGGCCG
>CBDUBO010000326.1:0-3753 GCA_965365405.1 uncultured Rhodothermales bacterium
GTGATCCGGGCCTGCGGCTGCCACCTCGTCGTCGAGCTGATGCGGCAGGGGCACGCGCCCGAGGAGGCGTGCCGCCTCGCCGTCGCGCGCGTCATCGCCAAAAACCCCGACTACCGCGACATCCAGGTGGGCTTTCTCGCCCTCGACAGGCAGGGCCGCTGGGGTAGCTACTGCATCCAACCCGGCTTCAATTACGCCGTCCACGACACCTCCGGGAGCCGGCTCGTGGATGCCACCAGCTACCTCTGACCGCTCCGTTGCCCATGCGCCTACTGCTCGCCCTCGCCGCCCTCGCCCTCGCGCCGTCCCTCTCGGCCCAGACGTGGAGCGCCATGCAGCCTATCACGCCGCGCGGCTACGTCGCCTACCGTGCCCCCTCCGCCATCGTCGTGGACGGCAAACTCAACGACGCCGCGTGGCTGGCCGCGCCGTGGACCGAGCTGTTCGTGGACATCGAGGGCGAAAGCCGCCCGCGCCCGCGCTACGCTACCCGCGCCCGGATGCTCTGGGACGACACCTACTTCTACGTCGCCGCCCAGCTTGCCGAGCCGCACGTCTGGGGCGACAGCACCGAGCGCAACACCGTCGTGTTCTACGACAACGACTTCGAGGTTTTCATAGACCCGGACGGCGACCACCACGGCTACTACGAGTTCGAGATGAACGCGCTCAACACCATCTGGGAGTTGACGCTCGAAAAGCCTTACAAGGACGGCGGCCCGGCCATCGACCCCACCAACCTGCCCGGACTGCGCTCGGCGGTTTTCGTAGACGGCACCCTCAACGCCGCGCACGACGAGGACACGGGTTGGAGTCTCGAAATCGCTTTTCCGTGGGCCGCGCTCGCTGGCTACAATCCGGGCCGCGCCACACCGCCCGCGCACGGCGATTACTGGCGCGTCAATTTCTCTCGCGTCGAGTGGCAGCACCGCATCACGCCCGGCGGCGACTACGAGAAAGTGCCTGGCCTGCGGGAAGACAACTGGGTGTGGTCGCCCCAGGGCATCGTGGACATGCACCGGCCCGAACGGTGGGGCTTCGTGCAGTTCTCGACGGCCGCGCCTGGCACCGACCCTTTCCGGCCCGACCCCGCGCTGCCCGCGCGTGACCTCTTGATGCAGGTGTACCACGCCCAGAAAGCCTACCACGCGCAGCACAGCCGCTGGGCCTCGACGCTCGACGCGCTCGGCCTCTCCGCAGACGGCCTGCGCACCAAGACGGCCCACCTCACCGCCTTCACGCCTTCTGAAAGCGGCTTCACCGCTACCGCCGAGGTGCGCTTGCCCGACGGCACCACCCGCACCTTCCACACCAACGAGCTTTCGCGCCTCTGGTCGGAGTAGCGCCGGTCAGCGAAGCGCGTCGTGGAGCGCCCGCAGCAGCCGCCCGGACGGGTCGTGGCCATGCTGCCAGTACATGACGCCGCCCAACTTCTCGGCCTTCACGAATGCCGCCTTGGCCCGCAGCGACGCTTCGTCCTCGTACGAGATCAGGTGCTGCGTGGCCGGATTCCACAGAAACGGCGCCCGCGCCCCTTCGTCCCACACGCGCCGGTAGCCACTGGTGTCGGACAGCAGGGGGATGATGCGGGCAAAGGCGATGCTGCGCACCGCGCCCGTGTACGGCTGGCCCAGCCCGTTGCCCTCGGGGGCTACGCCCTCCCACCCGTAGCCGTAGAACGCCGCGCCCAGGACGATTTTGCGGGCAGGCACGCCGGCAGCCCGCAGAAGCGCGACCGCCTCGGACGCCGCAGGCGCGCCGGGCGTGGCAGCCGAGGCGTGCAGGTTGGCGTGGTGGCCGGTGCGCGGGGCCCACGGGCCGTGGAAGTCGTACGTCATCAGGTTGACGAAGTCGAGGTGCTTTTGCGCCTCGGCCATGTCAGTGTGTTCGAGAAAGCGTGCGCCTGTGGCAGCAGCGATGGTGACGAGGTACGGACTGCGCTTTTCGCGCGCCGCCTGCGCGTCCAGTTCGGCCCGCAGCGCGGCCAGCAGCAGGGTGAAGTTTTCCCGGTCTTCCAGCCGAAACGTGTTGCCCTCGCCCGGCTGCCCCGGGTACTCCCAGTCGATGTCGAAGCCGTCCAGGTGGTGCGCCGTGGCGAGCGCGGCGGCGCTGCGGGCAAAGCGCGCGCGGCTTTCGGGCGTGAGTGCCGCGTCGGAGAAGTGATCCGACCAGCTCCACCCGCCGACGGAGAGCAGGATTTTGAGGCCGGGGTGGCGGGCACGCAGCGACGCGAGGGTGGCCAGGTGCGTGGCCGCCTCCGCCCCTTCCAGCACCACGGTGCCGTCCGGCCTGAGGTTGGCAAAGGCGTAGTTCACGTGCGTCAGGCGCGCCGCGTCGGCCTCTCGCAGCGCGGACGGGCTGCCGTGCAGGTAGGCGACGAGGCGCGGGGCGTCGGGCGCGGCGGTTCTGTCGCGCACCGAAACCGTGCCGCAGGCGGCCAGCAGCAGCAACGCCGGCAGCGCGAAAAGCAGCCAGGCGCGCATCAGTCGAGGGGGCGGTAGTTGACGGACATCACGTTGAGGCGGCGGAGAAGCTGCGGCAGGCGCGCCCGGAAGCTGTCCCAGTCCCGTTGGTCTTTGTCCGACCACACCACTTCGGCCAGGGCCAGGACGCGCGGAAACACCATGTATTCCACCTTGTCCCCAGTCTTGATGTATTCCGTCCACACGTTTGCCTGCGCGCCCAGCACGTGCCGGGCCTGAGCTTCGGTGTAGCTGGCCGGGACGGGTTCGTAGCCGTACACCTCTTCCAGCGTCGTCATGCCGCCGATGGCGAGCGGCTCCCCGGCCGGGTCGCCCTGGAAGTGGTCGAAGTAGAGCGTGCGGTTGGGGGTGAGGATGATGTCGTTGCCCTGCGCAGCGGCCTGTGCGAGCGCCTCCTCGTTCCAGTCACGCCAGAACATCATCGTAGCCGTGGGGCTCAGCCCCCCCTCGACGATCTCGTCCCACCCGATGAGCTTGCGCCCGTGCTGGTTGAGAAAGCTTTCGATGCGGCGCACGAAGTAGCTCTGGAGCACATGTTCGGGGTCGGAGTCTTTGCCCCGAATGGGCGGCCCGCCGTCGCCCGCTGGCGCCGCCGCGCCGGCCAGCCCTTCACGCCGGATGACTTCCTGGGCCACCTCGCTGTTTTTCCACGCCGTTTTGGGAGCTTCGTCCCCTCCAATGTGGATGTACTCGCCCGGGAAAAGCGCCATCACCTCCGTCAGCACGTCCTGGAGAAAGGCGAACGTCTCCTCTTTCGGGCAGAAAATGTCTTCGAAAACACCCCACTTCTGCGCCACCTCGTACGGTCCGGGGCGGCAGCCGTATTCGGGATAGGAAGCAAGCGCAGCCAGCGCGTGCCCCGGCATCTCGATTTCGGGGATGATGGTGATGTGGCGCTCGGCGGCATAGGCCACCACGTCGCGGATCTCGTCCTGCGTGTAGTACCCCCCGTAGCGGACGCTGTCGAATTGGTGCGGCTGGTTGCGATAGTTGCCAATGAGCGTCCCATCTCGCCACGCGCCCACCTCGGTCAGCTTCGGGTACTTCTTGATCTCGATGCGCCAGCCCTGATCCTCGGTCAGATGCCAGTGGAAGCGGTTGAGCTTGAAAAGCGCCATCAGGTCGAGATAGCGCTTGACAAAGGCGACGGGAAAAAAGTGGCGCGCCACGTCAAGGTGGAGGCCTCGGTAGGCAAAGCGCGGCGCGTCCTCGATGCGCACGGCGGGCACCGTCCACGCGAAGCTGGCCCCGCCGGGGTCCACGCCCAGCC
>CBDUBO010000327.1:0-3748 GCA_965365405.1 uncultured Rhodothermales bacterium
AAACCGTCGAAGTGGTCGTCCCGGCCCGCGTGGGCGAGGAGAACCGCATCTTCGGCTCCATCACCGCTGCACAGCTGGCCGAAGGGCTGGCCGCGCAGGGCTTCAACATCGACCGCCGCAAGATCGAACTCGACGAGGAGATCCGCACGACGGGCGTGTACGGCGCTTCCGCCAAGCTTCACCGCGACGTGACGGGCCACTTCAAGGTGCGCGTCGTCCCGGAGAATATGTCTGAGTAAGCGGGGCAACCCGAAACCAGAGAGGGCGTTCGTTGCCGCGTGCAGCGAACGCCCTTTTCTATTGTGATGCCCCGCGTTTTACGCCTCTTTGCCTTTTTCGCGTGCCTGCTGCCGGGTCTGGCTGTGGCCCAGAAGCCCGCGCTCCAGCACACGCAGTGGTCGGCCACGGTTTCACCGGCCGCGCTCGCGCCTGGTGAAACGGGCACGCTCGCCGTCGAGGTCGCGATTGCCGAGGGGTGGAAGCTCTACGCGCTCGACACGCCGCCGCCGAGCCCGGCGCTGCGCCTGTCCGCCGAGGGCAAAGGGGTGCGGGTAGGTGCGTTCGCGCAGCAGCCGCCGCAGACCGAGGACGACCCCAACTTGGGCGTGCAGGTGCGGCTTTTCCGAGAGGCTGCGCGCTTCACCGCGCCCATCGCTGTGGAGGCAGGGGCAGAGGGCATGACGCCGATCGGCGTCCAGATCCTGTTCACCATCTGCGACAAGCGTATTTGCCTGCCGCCCACACGCCACACCGTCGAGGCTGCGGTGGAGGTCGCGCCCCGCGCCGATGCACAGGAAGTGCCCGGCCGTGGTGCTGATAGCCCCTCCGCGCTATCCGCCGCCCCGGCAGAAACGCTACCCGCCTTCGGGCCCCCTGCCGACAGCGTTGCCGGTGAGAGTGGGCAGGACGAAGCTGAGGCGGCGCCGGCTGGCGGATTCAGCCCGGCCCGCGCCGATGCAGGCGGGATGGGCGGTTTTCTGCTCGTCGCGTTTCTGGCAGGCCTGGCGGCGCTGCTGACGCCGTGCGTCTTCCCGATGATACCGCTCACCGTTTCGTATTTCACCCGGCATACCGAAACCCGGGGCGAAGCCGTCCGCATGGCGTCGCTCTACGGACTTTCCATCGTCGGCACGTTTACCGGGTTGGGGCTGCTGCTGGCGCTGCTCGTGGGGGCAGCAGGCGCGCAGCAGGTGGCCGCCGATCCATGGGTGAACCTGTTCATCGGCGCGGTCTTCGTGCTGTTCGGGCTTTCGCTGCTGGGGCTGTTCGAACTGAGGCTGCCCTCTGCACTCGTCAACCGGGTGGGGCGAGGCGAACAGCGGGGCGGCGCGCTGGGCGTCGTCTTCATGGGGCTCACGCTCACGCTCGTCTCGTTCTCGTGCACCGTCCCGTTCGTGGGCGGGTTGCTGGCGGCCACGGTGGGCGGCGCGTGGTTCTACCCTGCCGTCGGGATGCTGGCTTTCAGCAGCACGTTCGCGCTCCCGTTTTTCCTGTTCGCGCTGTTTCCGCGTGCCCTCGGGGCGCTGCCGCGCGCGGGCGCGTGGATGAACGCCGTCAAGGTGACGCTGGGCTTCGTGGAGCTGGCGGCTGCGCTCAAGTTCCTGTCGCAGGCAGACATCCTGCTGGGCGTCAACGTCTTGTCGCGCCCGCTCGTCATCGCCGTCACCATCGTGCTGTTCGGGCTGTGCGGGCTGTACCTGCTGGGCAAGCTTGCCCTGCGCGACGAGCCGCTGCCGGCCACGATGGGTGTGGGGCGGCTCCTGTCGGCAGCGCTGTTTCTGGGCGCGGCGCTCTACCTGATGCCCGGCCTGCTGGGCGCGCCTGTGGGGCTCTTCGATGCCTACCTGCCGCCGCGCCGCGCCACCGACTTCTCCATCGTCGGGGCATCGTCCCCTGCTGCTGTGGAGGCGGGGTGGCACGAAGGCGTGGTGGGGCTGGAGGCCGCGCGGCGCGAAGCGGAGGTGGTAGGCAAGCCCGTCTTCGTGGATTTTACGGGCTACACCTGCACCAACTGCCGCTACATGGAGGCCAATGTCTTCACACACCCCGAAGTCCGGGCGCGGCTGGAGCGTGACTTTGTGCTCGTCCGCCTTTACACGGACGACCCGCAGGAAGGCGAAGCGCTGAGCCGCTACCAACTCGAACAGACAGGGACGGTGGCCCTCCCTACTTACGCTGTGCTCGACTCAGCGCAGCGCGTGCTGGCGCAGCACAGCGGAACGGCCAGCGCCGCCGAGTTCGCGGCGTTTCTCGACCAGGGCCGCGATCAGGCCCTCGCGCTACGCCTCGACGATGGGGAAGAGGAGCGTCGGGATCGTGCTCTCCTTCAGGACGGCTGAGGCCACACTGCCCGCCAGCAGCTTCTCGACAAAGCCGCGGTGCCGGTGGCCGAGTACGATCAGGTCGGCGCGGTGCTGCGCGGCGTCGTCGAGGATGACGGAGGCTGGATCGCCCTGCCGGACGGCGGCGTGGACGGAGCCGGTAAAGCGTTCCTTCAGAAAGCGGTTGAAGGCGTCTGTCTCGGCTTCTTCACGCTCGCGTTCGAGGCTCGTGTCGTAGAGCGCGTAGGGCAACCCTTCCAGACCGATGAGACCTTCGTAGCCGCTGAAAGGAACGGCTTCGGGGGGCGACATCACGTGGAGGGCAAACATCTCGGCCCCGAGTTGCGAGGCAAGACGCTCGACGGCCTGCGTCACGGAGGCCGGTTCGTTGAGGTCGATGGCGAAGAGGATGCGCTTCATGGCAGTGGGCGTAAAGCGAAAGGGGAGAGATGCACCCGGCATCCCTCCCCTCAGTTTCGCGGCAACGTAAGCTTAATCGCGCAGATCGGCGGCCATACGGTCGGTCGCGCTGTCGATGTTGCGGCCCAGGCTGGAGAGGCCGGAGGCGAGGTCGGCCCGCATCTCCTGCCACTGTTCCTCGGTCGCGTTGGCAAACGCATCCCAGCGCTCGCCCAGCTGACGGCGCTCCTCGCGCAGTTCGGCCACGGCCTGGTCGTACTCGGCACGGGCTTCCGCCGAGGCGTTGGCCGCGTCGGCCTCCATCTCAGCGATTTCCTGGTCGAGTTCGGTCATACGGGCCTGCCACGCCTGCTGAAACTCCTCGCGCGTCTGGGCTGCCTCGAGGCGTGCTTCGACGAGTTCGGACTCCAACTCGTTGGCACCCCGGTGCAGGCGGGTGCGCAGGTCGGCGAAGTTCTCGGCGGTAGCAGTGGCAAGCTGGTCGAAATCGTTTTGAAGCGCGTCGCGCTTAGCACGAAGTTCGGCCACTTCTTCCCGCATTTCCGCACGGGCTTCTTCAGGCGCATTTTCGATGTTTGCCTCCATCTCGTTGATCTCACGATCAAACTCGGCGATGGACTGCTGCATCTCGGTGCGCAACTCGGCAGTTTCCTGCTCGAAGTTTGCATCTACAGCTTCCTGCTCGCGCTCGGTACAGGCGGCGAGCAAAAAGACGCTGCAGAAGAGGGCAATGGAAAGTCGTTTCATAGGAATACAAAGGTTAGACGACACGTCGTCCTTGAATGAGGCGTACGATCACCACGATGATGGCGATGACGAGGAGCACGTGGATGATGGCTCCCAGATCGAAAGCGAGGAAGCCAAGTAGCCACAGGATGAGCAGAATGATGACGATAGTCCAGAGCATTTCCGTTGGGGTTTGGTGGGTAGAGGGCACGCGGAAAGCGCGTTCACCAATGCTATACACTGGAAGGGTAAAACCAAATGCCCAAAGCGTGACGATGCGG
>CBDUBO010000328.1:0-3747 GCA_965365405.1 uncultured Rhodothermales bacterium
AAAAGCGCGGCCTGCTCAACCTGCGCACCACGCTCGACGCCATCGAGACGTTTGCCTCGGAGAAAAACGTGGCGCTTTTCGAGCAGTACAACGTGCTGTCGGCGCGTGAGATCGAGAGCCGCAAGGAGATCCTGCTCGACCAGTACTTCAAGACGATCAACATCGAGGCGGAGACGACGGCGCGCATCGCGCGGACGATGCTCTTCCCGGCCGCCGCGCGCTACCTGGGTCAGCTGGCCGCGACCGTCGAGGCTGGCGACGACGTAGACCTGGACTTCGGCGGCGTCAAAGAGGCCACGCATGAGTTGGGAGAGGGCGTGGGCGCGTTGCGCCAGGCCATCAACGGGCTCGTCGCGCAGAACGCCGAACTGGGCGGCGACGACGTGCACAGCAAGGCCTACCACATGCGCGACAACGTCATCCCGGCCATGAACGCCGTGCGCGAAGCCGCGGACGCGCTCGAAAACCTGGTCGCCAAAGACCTGTGGCCGCTGCCTTCCTACCAGGAGATCCTGTTCGAGAAGTAGCCGCCGCGTGTCTACGCCCGCGCCCGATCCGGACAGTCCGGGTCGGGCGTCTTCGTTTGCGGCCAGCCCGGCAGGGCGCGGCCCTTGCACAGGGTTACAGGGATCTGCCCCACGCTGGAAACTCAGCCCCCATTCGGCTCATCATTCAACCCCGCGCTACTCGCTGGGGACAGGAAAAACCACCTCAAACCGCTCCAGCACGACGGGCATATCGTCGCTGAAGATGTGGCCGGTCTCCGCGAGTACGCGGCAGTAGTAATCGCGGTGAACCCTGCGCCAGTACTCCAGCGAGCCATCCCCCTCACCCTCCAGCGCGGCGTGCTCGGGCGGAACGGCGTGGAACGGCACCACCTGCACGGCCACCGTCCGGATGATGCACTGGGCGACCCCGGCCCAGTCCGTCACGACGTGGGCGTCGCCGAGGCGTGGCAGCGGCTCGCCCGACGCTTCCAACTCCCACACAGACGGGGCCGTGGCGCGCTTGGCTCCGGAGCGGACAAGCCGGGCGCACGCGTCAGCGTCGGCCTCGTTGTCGCAGAAGTGCCACGCCGACGGCTCCGGCACCTCTGCGCCCGGCTCCATAGAGATCCAGTACTCCTGCCACATCTTGCGAACCGAGGGGTGGGACATGGCGCGTGCGGCAGAATGGCGGGCGATCCGCCGCAGCACGCGCCGAAGCGGCAACACGAGGCCCCGCAGGGGTGGAAAAGAGACAGGGTGCTCCTGGAGCGTCGAGTTATGGGGTGGAGTTCCTGCTCCCGGCCCAGAACTGGTACGCCGCCAGCGCCACGTCTGCGATGACCCGCTCACGCGTGGCATCGTCGGCTGGCGACTCCGACACGAACACAGCCACCGCCAGCCGCCGCCCGTCCGGGAGGGTCACGATCCCGATGTCGTTTGTCGCTGCCGTCACCCCGTTCAGGGTTCGCGACGACCCCGTCTTGTGCGCGACCGGCGTCCCCTCCGGTAGCCGTCCCCGAATCCGGTTCGGCCCTGTCGGCGTCTCCGTCAGCAGGCGGAGCAGGTGCGCCCGGCCCTGCGCCGACACCCCGCGCCCCTCGTCGAGCGCGCGCAGGACGGCGACGGCCCCCTCGGGCGTAGCCCAGTTCTGGTGCTGCGCCTGAGAATCGCGGCCCATGTCCTTTTCCGTCACGGCCACGGTGAGCCCCTCGACGCCGAGCCCGCGCACGTAGGCGGTCACCGCCGCTGGACCGCCGACGAGGCCGAGGAGCACGTCGGCCGCTGTCCCGTCGCTCTCCGAGGCGGCCGCCCGGAGGAGGTCGGCCAGCGTGCGCGTGACACCGCCCGGATTCGCGTCGCGGAGGGGGCTGTGCTGGCGCGGGGAAACGAAGTCGGCGGGCGTAACGCGGACCGTCTGGTCGAGCCTGAGCGCCCCACGATCGACGGCGTCGAGGACGGTCATGGCGAGGGGCAGCTTGAACACGCTCTGCATCGGGTGCCGCCCGCCCGCCCCGAACGTCACGACCTCGTCCGTGCCCAGGAGGGCGACGGCAGCCCCGACCCGGCCCCTGGCTGGCGCGGCGGCACGAGCAATCCGCGCGTGGAGGGAGTCGAGCATCAGGTCAACGCTGACAAGGCGGCCTTGCTCGCGAACGACGAACCGGGCCTCGTTGCGGGAAAAGCAAACGGGGTCAAGGCCGGCAAAGTCGCCACGCTTGCGAGTGTGGTCAAAGGCTGCGGCAACCTCGTCGCCGTTCAGGAAGACGAGGTAGTTGCGGTCCTCAAGCCTTTCTACAGCGCTCCACTCGTAGGGCCAACCGAAGCCGAGAAGTTCTTCGGCTGCCGCCTCTGTTGTGTAGGGGTGGAAGGCGCAGAACCTCGTCCACTCGAACGGCGCGAGCGATGCGAGATCAACCCTTGCACCTTCACCCTGCTCGACCCGCTCTGTAATTCGACCAGAGAGATCGCCACCGCCAGGCGCTTCGCGTGGGGAGCAAGCACCCAGGCCGATCAAAAAGAGAACTGCAACGGTTCGCATTATCCAGCGCGATTGCGGTACAACAAGCTCAGTTAGGCGGCGCCGTGAAGCAGCGTCGCGCTGGACGAATTGCCAGGCTGCGCTCGATGGATCACCTGCGCAATCGTGGCGAGCACCAACGCGCATGCGACCAAGATAGCCAGGCGAGAACGCGCACGGCGCAACGCAGGTGACGGCGATTGGATGAGGCAAGGCAATAAAGCGTTTCGCCGATGTGCGGACACAGGTCAGGCGTCACTCGTTCGGGCGCTGTATATCGCCGGGAGGATGTGTTCCAACAGGCTGACCTCCTCGACGTTGTGGGTGAGCCAAGCCGCTCCCATGTCGTTGGAGAACACCCGCGGCCGCGCGACACGGTTGAAGCCCCATCCGAGGAAGCCCGCATCCGCCCCCACGACCATGCGCGAGCGATAACTCGCGCCGCCCACCGCGCTCCCGAACCGGTGCTCTAAGCGAAACACCTCTGTGCCCAGGATACGCCGCACCAGCGTAATCCCCCCGCTATCCAACCTCTCCACGAGCTCTGTGGAATCGACGTAGTAGGCAGGATTGGAGGCGAATGCCTCAACGATTCGGAACTGCGCACCCTGCCCGGCACCACCCCCTGCAGACGGGGCCGCCAGCGACCAGTGGATGTGGTCTCGTGGGTGCCAGAGCAAGTAGCGCGGGTACGTGACCCCTCGGTACGTCATCGTCTGCCCCAGCGTCTCGAACCACCAGCGAAGCATCGTAGGGGTGACACCTTTGATGGTGTCGTGCTCTATGGTGAGAAGGAGTTGACCCGTCGGCAGCACAGACTGTGTTGTCCGAGCCGAAGTGACCGGCTTCATGGGACCGAGGTGCGGGCGCTCTGGGAGAAGCGGGAGGCGCATCGTATTCACGGGCTCAGCGACGCCTACGAGGTGGCCGCTCAGCCACAGCAGGGTGACGACTGGCGGGTGGGACAATGCAGTCTAGGCATTGGCGCTCAGACGAGGCAAGAACGCTGATGCCCGTTGTCGGCCTGTAGCGGTGGGTTCAGCGGCGTCCGCTAGATCGGTCGGTTCCGCGCTCGGCGGTGGGTCACATGGGCGTGATCCCCCACGATCTCGCTCACTTCGTGGTCGAGCGGGCCCTCGGGATCCGTCGCGGGTTCCGGGGCAGCGTGGCTGCGGGCGCGGTCTTCGTAGTCTCACGTACGTCAGCGGGCGGCGACGCCCCCACGCGGAACAGCGGTCGAAG
>CBDUBO010000329.1:0-3727 GCA_965365405.1 uncultured Rhodothermales bacterium
GTCGAGGTTGCTGTTGCGCGAGACGGCGTTGCCCGTGGCGAGGTACATCACGCGGTTGTCGTTGGGGTCGAGCACGAGCGGCGCGATAAACGGCGGCCGCGGCAGCGTGGCCGGGCTGACGTTGCTGTAGGCATCCTGCACGCCTGCCTTGATGCGCACCACGTTGGCGTTCTGGGACGACACGTAGAGCGTCTTGCCGCCTGTCACGACAGCCGAGTGCGCGCCGTCGCCGCTGAGCACCTGCGACCACGCCTGCGTGCCGCTGCTCACCTCGGTAAGCCACGTCCCGTTGTCCTGCGTGCCGCCCACGAGCAGGTCGCCGCTCTGCGGGTCCATCGAGACGCCGTAAAACTGCGTCGTCACGTAGCCGTTGTTGAGCGAGGTCCACGTCTGCGGCGAGGCCAGCGCGTTGGTCGTGATCGACAGCCCGCCGTCGTGCCCGCTCAGGAGCCTGTTGGCGTTGTTGGGTGCGAACACGAGCGCGTGCTGATCCGAGTGGTGGTTGGCGAACGACTGGTACGTGTACGGGCTGATGTACCCGCCCACGCGCTCCCACGCCTGCCCGCCGTTGGTGGAGCGAAACAGCACCGTCCCCCCGATCCACACCACGTCCGGGTTGTCGGGCTTCACCTGCACGACGAGGTCGTAGCCGCCTTGCGAGCTGAACGTCGCGTTGCCGGGCAGCGGGTTGTTGCCGCCCTGCGGCGTCGTCACGTTGGGAATCGAGCCCGACAGATTCGTCCACGCGCCGGTGCCCGCGTTGAGCCGGAAAAGCTGGTGCTCCTCCGCCTTTGCGCCCGACGCGTTGGCCTGGACGAGCACGTAGAGTGTATTCGCGTCCGAGGGCGCAGTGGCCAGCACCATCCGGTGCGGATCGGCGACGAGGCCCGGAAACGCGAGCTTCGTCCACGTCTGCCCCACGTCCGTAGAGCGGTAGAGGCCGTGGCTGGTATGGTTGCCGCCGTTGCGGCTCAGCGTGGCATAGACGTGCCCGTTGGCGCCCACGACGAGATCGGTGTAAAACACCGTAGACGATCCCTCGGGCGCCGAAAGCGTGAACTGCCACGACTGCCCGCCGTCCGTCGAGCGCGACACGCCGTTGACGTGGGCCACGAGCACGACGCTGTTCTGCGGGTGCACGGCCACCTTCCACACGATGTCGAACGGGTCGTCGAACTGCACAAAGCGGTTGTTGGGGTTCAGGCCCGGCAGGCGCTGCCACGACCGCCCGTTGTCGGTGGACTTGAAGACGCCCTGGCCGAGGTAAAACACGCCTTTGAACGAGTTGCTGAACTCGCCCGTGCCGTGGTACCACACGCTCCGGTTGTTGGGGTCCTGCGCAATCGTCGTCACGCTGGCAAACTCGGTGAGGGCCGAGGTGAGCGTCCAGGTAGCCCCGTCATCTTCACTCAGAAACATCCCGCCCGCGACGCCGCCTGCCAGGATGCGACGGTTGCTCGTGCCGTTGTAGCCCAGGTCGAAGGCGAGGCCGCGCGTGCGCCCGCCCACGTTGAAGGGGCCACGCGGCGTCCATGTGGCGGCGTTTTTGCCCATGCCCTCCTCACGCACCGGCAGCGCCCGTGCGTGGGCCAGCTCGCGCGCCCGGATGTCGGAAGGGATCGTGCCGGTGGACGGGTCGCGCAGCCGCCTCAGTTCCCACGCCATGCGCTGCGTCGCTTCATAGGCCCGCCCGCGCGGGTCTCGGGTGCGCTTGGCCAGCGGCTCCCCCGCCGACGAATACCCGTACGTGGGCGTCTGCGCGCCGGGGGCGGGCACCCGGTGCGTCGTGTAGGCGAGCAGACCGCCGAACAGCAAGAGGACGAAAGCGGCGAGGCGGGGCCGGGTGGTGGGTGTGTTCATGGCAGGTTTACGGCAGGGAGCACGAGAGGAGATCTATCCCCTATCGTGCAGAAGCCGGGGCAAACGTGCCATCGCGCGGCGGAATTCGTTTGTCCACCTGCTCGCCCCCGGCGGTTTGCGCTCGGAATCGAATCAGGGTCGGGGGGCAAACGGGGGCTTTTTCTACTTTTTACCCTGCACCGCTACACCTGCAAGCGCCGCTCGCGGGGCTATATTCGCAGCCCACGCCGCCCTCCGCCGCTACCCGCTGCCCGCCGCATGAAACGCCTCGTCCTGCTGCTTCCCGCCCTCCTGCTCGCCGCCTGCGATCCCTTCGGGCTTCCCGAATCGCCCCCGGACACGGCTACGTACTACGTCGCCACCGGGACAGCGAGCGGGCGCACGGCCACGCGCGTCGCCATCGCGTACCAGACGCCCGACGGACCGATGCGCGACACGCTCGTGGCGCCTTCGGGCAGTGTGCTCACGTCGTGGTCGAAGGTGTACGAGCGCGATGCCCTCGACCCGTTCAGCATCACCGCCGAGAACCTGACGCCCGCCGACACCGCCGGGCAGCGCGGGTTCGTCTCCGTGAGCCTGCTCGTGAACCAGAAAACGGTGGCCTTCGACTCGTCCGCCACCGTCGTCTCCCTGCAGCAGTAGGCGCTACTTCACGCCCTCGCTCATCGCCAGCATCTTCTCGATGGGGCGGAGGGCGCGCAGGCGCAACGCCTCGTCCATCAGCAGCTCGGGCTGCTCGTGCTTGAGGCACAGATACAGCTTTTCGAGCGTGTTGAGGCGCATGTGCGGGCACTGGTTGCACGCGCAGCCACTTTCGGGCGGAGCCGGGATAAACGTCTTGTGGGGCGCGTTTTTGCGCATCTGGTGCAAGATGCCCTCCTCCGTCGCCACGATAAACGTGGAGGCGGGGTTCGACATGGCGTGGCGCAGAATCGCCGTCGTGGAGCCGATAAAGTCGGCGTGGCGCAGCACGGCCCCTTCGCACTCGGGGTGCGCCAGCACGGGCGCGCCCGGATGCTGGACTTTCAGCTCCACGATGCGGCGCTCCGAAAACGTCTCGTGGACGATGCACACGCCGTCCCACAGCACCATGTCGCGCCCCGTCTGCCCGATGAGAAACCGCCCCAGGTTGCGATCCGGCGCGAAAATGATGGGCTGGTCGGCGGGAATCTGCCGGATGATGTGCTCGGCGTTGGACGACGTGCAGATGATGTCCGAAAGCGCCTTGACGCCTGCCGAACAGTTGATGTACGAGATGACGATGTGGCCGGGATACTGCGCTTTGAACGCCGCGAACTCATCCGGTGGGCACGAGTCGGCGAGGGAGCAGCCCGCGTTGAGGTCGGGCAGGACAACCTTGCGGTCGGGGTTGAGGATCTTGGCCGTCTCCGCCATGAAATGCACGCCCGCGAACACGATGATGTCAGCGTTCGTCTCTGCTGCCGCCCGCGCCAGCCCGAGCGAGTCGCCCGTGAAGTCGGCCAGGTCCTGGATGTCGGCCTCCTGGTAGTAATGGGCCAGCAGGACGGCGTTCTTCTCGCGCTTGAGCTTTTCGATCTCCTCGAACAGGTCGAGGGCGGGGTCTATCCTTTCAGGGATAAAGCCGAGGGCAGGATCGAGAACGGGCAGGCGGGTCATGGCGGGCGCGTTGGTGTGCCGTCTCAACGCGCTCACCCCCGTTTCGTTCGTCAAACGGCCGGCTCAGAGGCCTCCACCGCGGCGCGGGTGTGCCCGCCTTCCACGCGCAGCACCTGATCGGCCAGGGCAGCCAGGGCCGGGTTGTGGGTGACGACGACGAAAGTGCTGCCCTCTTCGGCGCGCAGCCGCGCAATCTCGTCGTGGAGGGCGTGCGCGGTGGTGGTGTCGA
>CBDUBO010000330.1:0-3726 GCA_965365405.1 uncultured Rhodothermales bacterium
GGAGGTACGTCTGAACTGCCCGGTCCCGCGTCGTCCGGGCGGGCTGTGCCAGCCGCCGCGCCAGCCAGGCATCGAGGCGATGCAGGGCCGCGGCCAGCCACTGGTGCTCCGGTGTGTCGAGCGTCCACGTGGGTGCGTGCGTGCAGAGCGTGGAGGCCGCGCCGTGGAGGTGGGTCATCTGCCGCACGAGGGATGCGTCGGGGCGGCGGACGCGGTAGGCGGGTAGCTCGCGGCGCCTGCGCACGAGCGTGTGGAGGGGCCGCCGGAAAGCCTGCCGCAGCGCGGCGTCGAGGCGGGCCGACAGGGCGTCGAGGAGGGCGACTTCGCTGCCGCCGCTGCCCGGCTGTGAGGTCACGCCCCCGCGCTGGTAGGCCGCGGCCACGTGCTGAAGGGCCAGGCTGTCCGCCAGCGCCGCCACGTCGGCCACGAGGGCGCGGTAGTCCTTTTTGTAATCGAGCTTCGAGGGGACGATCTCGACCTGAAAGCGCAGATGTGGCACGCCGTCCACCAGCACGGTGAACAGGCTGCGGCCTACCTGGCTGCCGTAGTGCAGCGGCCCGTGCAGCACGTCGGGCGCGGGCTGTTGGAGGCGCGCGATCAGGAGGGGGGCGTCGTGGGTGAGCGCCACGGCCCGGCCCCGCTTGCCCCGAACGTAGAGCGTGAACGGCGACTCTTCGGGCAGGTGGCGGACGGTTTTCGATACGCGCACACGGGGACGCGCGCCGCCGTCGAGCCTTTCCACGCGCAGCCCGAACGCCCGTCCGTCCGGTGGCCCCGGCACCGCCAACGGCTTTGGCTCCCCGCTCCAGACGAGCGTGACAGCGTCGGTCGTGATCGAGAAGAGAACGGGCATGGAGGTGAATATGAGGGGTGAATGGGAGCGCGTCCTGTCATCGACACTCGTAACTCGGCACGCGACATTCCCTTCAGCCGTCCCAGAACGAGGTGAAGCCTTCAGCCTCGGCTTGCTGCCACATGCGGCACAGGCGCGCCGCCGTAGTGGGGAAGTAGGCCCCCGGCAGGCGCGGCGGCTGCCCGGCATCGTGCCAGCGGCGCAGCAGACGGTCGGCCCCGCGTGCGTCGGAGAGCGGCTGCCCGTTTGCCGCCCAGCCGAGCAGGTAGAGCAGCGCTTTTTCGAGCGCGGTACGGCTCCCCGTCAGGCGCGGCAGCACTTTGGCCGCCAGCGCGATGTCGAGCGGATCGACTGTTTCGCCGCCGCGTGTGCGGAACGCTTCCGGCGTCTCGCAGGCGTGGAGCACAAAGAGGGCCACCTCGTCGCGGGTGCGGTAGGCAATGCCGCCGCCGCCGAGGGCGAGTCCGGCGTGTGCCGCTGTGAGCGCTGCGACGGCCCGCGCCACTTCGGCCTCTTCCGCCGCATCCAGCCTGCCCAGCCCGGCCAGGCTGCGGGCGCGTGGCTGCCACGCGGTGATGGGCCAGCGCCGGGGTTCGGCGGGCCGCAGCGCGGGCTGCGCGGCCAGGTCCACCTCGCTCAGTTCGAGGGTAAAGGCACGGTCGAGCACCTTGCGGCTGAACGCGTGCGTGCTCTCGTCTACGTTCACCGTGCCGACGAGGGCGAGGTTGGAGGGCAGCGCCACCTCGGCCCACGCGGCGTCCGAGGCGAGCGGCAGCAGGGGCTGCGTCGCGCCTTCCGGCGTGCGCGCTTCGATGCGGCTAAGGACTTCGGCCAGGTAGTGCTCTACCCGGCTCAGGTTCATCTCGTCCAGCACGAGCAGGTGCTGCCGCGCCGGGTCGTCCGTGGCGGCCTGTGCCGCAGCCAGGATGGTGCCGGGGCGAAAGCGGCCCTGTAAGTCGGTGTAGCCGAGCGTTTCGGCGCTGTCGGTCCAGTCGGGGCGCACGGGCACGAGCGTGGCGTGCGCGCCGGTGGCCTCGGCCACGAGTGCGGGCAGCCGGCTCTTGCCCGTGCCCGTAATGCCCGCGAGGATGGCGAAGCCGCGCGTGCGCAGCGCCGTCACGAACGCGGCGACCTGCCAGGGGGCGTAGACGAAGCCGCGCGCGTCGAGAAAATCGAGGAGGGTTTCGAGGGCATCGGCGCGGCGGAAGTCGGCGGCCGCGTGGTAGGGCGCGTCCGGCTCGGCCACGGCAGCGCGTGCCTCGCGGGTGGCGAGAAAGGCCTCATAGGCTTCGAGGGCACGGTCGGGCGCGGTCGCAGCGCGGGTGTGGACGAGAAAGGCCAGCAGCTTCTCGTCCACGCGCGGCAGCGGGTGCAGCACCTGCTGCACCACGCGCCGCACGTCGGGGTAGTCGGCGGCGGCGCTCAGCTTGTCGGCAAAGGCATCGAGCGGCAGGTGCGCCTCGCCGGGCAGGGTGACGAGTGGGCGCACGCGCACCCGGTGCGGCAGCGTCCGCCCGCGCACGAGCGGAGTCGCGTCCTCGAAGGGGGCACCTGTCACCTCGAACATCCCCGCGATGGTCTGCTCGCCCGTCAGGTAGGCGAAGACTACGTCCCCGGGCTGCACGTCGCGCAGGCGGGGCCGCCCGACGTGGTGGAGGGCGAACGTGCGCGTCTGCACGAACACGCGGTACGCCTCAGGGGCCGTCGCCCACAGCCAGGCACGCATCTGATTGCGGATTTGGGATTGCAGGTTGGAGGATACGTCTGCCGCAGGTTTCAGCCGGTGATGGACGCGCCGCGCGCCGGAGAAGCTACGCCTCGCGTGCAGAGGTGAGTCCCGGTTTGAACACGGCCTCTGCTGAAACAGCGCGTACAGCCCCGGTGGTCCCGCCCGTAGCGCTCCGGCACGGTTGCTGTCGGGAGGGTGAAAGCCAGTGCGTTGCGCCCACGGCGGAAGCTGCCGTTACTTCGCCGCAGCCTTATTCGGAAGGATCAATGGTGAACGTCCGACGGGCAGGGAGCCGTGAAGAGACCGAGGCAACCCCGCCGTACTCGCTGCCCCTCGAACCCCATTGACGAATCAGAACATTTCAAACGCTGCTTTTCCACCTCCGACCTCCAATCCATGAAAATCCTCGTTACCGGCGGTGCCGGTTTCATCGGCTCCCACGTGGCCGACGCCCTCGCGGAAGCCGGGCACGATGTGCACATCCTCGATGACCTCTCCTCCGGGCGACGCGAAAACGTACATGAACGCGCCACGCTTCACGTCATGGACGTGCGCAGCGAGGCCGTAGCCGAGCTGTGGGCAAAAGAGCGGTTCCAGGTGCTCGTCCACCACGCCGCGCAGATGGACGTGCGCAAAAGCGTCGCCGATCCGCGCTTCGACGCGAGCGTCAACGTGGACGGCTTTCTCAACCTGATGGAAGCGGGCCGCCAGCACGGGCTCGAGCGCGTCGTCTTCGCTTCTACCGGCGGAGCCATCTACGGCGAACCGGACTACGTGCCGCAGGACGAACAGCACGCCCTCCAGCCGCTCTCGCCCTACGGCATCACCAAACTCGTCACCGAGAAGTACCTCTTCTTCTACCGGGAAACCTACGGGATTCCCTACGTGGTGCTGCGCTACGGCAACATCTACGGGCCGCGCCAGAACCCGCATGGCGAGGCGGGCGTGGTGGCCATCTTTGCCCAGAAGATGCTGCGCGGCGAGCAGCCCGTCGTCAATGGCGACGGCTTGCAGACGCGCGATTATGTGTTCGTGGGCGACGTAGTGCGGGCCAATCTGGCTGCGCTCGCGCACGAGGGGTCGGGCATTTTCAACGTGGGCACGGGCGTCGAGACGGACGTGGTGACGCTTTTCCGCACCATCC
>CBDUBO010000331.1:0-3718 GCA_965365405.1 uncultured Rhodothermales bacterium
CCCATCGCGTCGAACAGGACGGCCTTGTTCTTGCCGATGTTGAGCACCTGCGAGCCCGGGTTGAGACGCCGCAGGAAGAACACCCAAAGCCCGACGATGAGCAGGATGGGCAGCATCCAGGCGAGCATCCCGCCGAAGACGTTTTCCTCCTGGCGGGCGCTGAAGACGACGCCATCCGCACTGGTAGAGTCGGCGCGCAGGTTGTAGTCGCGCAGAAACTCCGTCAGGTCGTGATCCTGCGGCTTGGTCGAGGTGAAGGCACGTGGCTGCGCGGGGGCGCGGTTGAACAAGTCCTGGCGCGGCTCCGGCACGTCCACGTTTCCGGCGTCCACGGCGGCCTGTGTGTAGACTCCTTCGACGCGCGTGTTGTTGACCACGTCCACCTTCTCGACGTAGCCCGCGTTGACTTCGTCCAGAAACTTGCTGTACGGCACCGACGCCGTACGCTGCCCTCCCCAGAACACGAAGGCGTGCACGAGAATGGCGACGAGTACGACGAGGTACAGCCAGAACGTGAAACGGGGGCGACGCTCAGGAAGGCGGGGCCCGCGCGGATTTTCGGGGCGTTCGGGCGTCGGGGTGTTGCGCTCGTCCAGCGCCATGTGCGTTGCAGATAGACCAGAAAAAGAGCGCGGCGCAACCCTACAGAGCGGGCGGGACAGATGCGTCACCGGCGCGGCGCGAAGGGGCCGAACCTGTCGTATAGGGCCTTGTTCCTCTCTCCGCCGCCGCTCCTACCCGGCCTGCACCCCGCTTACCGGAGGCTGAAAATCCACGCATCGGCGGGCACAGCGCCGCTCAAGCGCGCCAGGGCCCGGCGCGCTTCGGCAGCGGTGCCGAACTGGCCGACGCCCACGCGAAAGATGTCGCCGCCGCTCTCGGCCCGACCTGGGAGCACGCCCACCCGGTAGCCCTTCTCCCGGAACGAGGATGCCATACGCTGGGCTTCTGCCTCGGAAGGATCGCTGCCGACGATGATGGTGAAGCCCCGCCCGGACACGACGGGGTCGGTGCCGTAGAGCGCAACGTCGCGTGGTGCGGCAGGCGGCGGGAGTGGCTGCGCCACCAGCGTATCCGACTGGGCAGGCACCTGCGCGCGCTCGTCCGGCTCCGCAGGCATCGTCACGAGCGTGTCTGCCGGTTCTTCTCCGGCGGCGCGCTCGTCGGGCTCAGGCGTCGCCTCTCCTGTCCGGTTTTTGAGCGGCTGCGGGCGATTCGTGGGCGCCTCATCCTCCTCTCCCGCGCCAGCGCGTGTGACCCGCCCCTCTTCGGTTTCCGGGTTTACGGGTGGAGAAGGTTCAGCAGCAATGGGCGCGGCGAGGGTGTCGGGGACGGGCGCTTCGGGCGGCTTGCGCTCGTCGGCCAGGGCGTCGAGGGCCTGCACCATCTGGGTGGCCTGCTGTGCGTACGGGGTGCGGGCAAAGGCCTGCTGCACGTAGGCAAATAGGTCACGCGCATACCGCAGTTGGACGGCGTCGTCCGTCACTGACGAGTCTGCCGGTACGGCGGTGCTGCTTTCGGCAGGCGCATCGGGCGGCGCTGCTTCGAGCGAATCGGGCCGCGCGAGCGTGTCGGCAGCAGTGGCACGGCGAAAGAAGGGTACGAGCCGCTGCACGCTGGAATCGGGCAGCGGTGTCGTCAGGGCGTCAAGGGTGTCGCGCATGCTCCATTCGAGAAAGAGCATCCCCGCGCCGTAAAGCGCCTTGGGCACCGCCGCCGTCGTGGGAAAGCGCGCCGGGATGGCCAGCAGGCTGTCGAAGGCGAGGGCCATTTCCCCTGCCTTCCAACGCGTGCGGGCTGCTTCGTAGGCCGCCTCGGCCAGCGCAGCTGAGTCGAGCGCGGCAGGCTCGGACAGCCCCAGCCGCTCGCGGATGCGGGTGGCGAAGTCGGTGTCGGGATAGAGGCGGAGCGTCTCGCGGTAAAGCCCTTCGGCCGCCAGCGAGTCGCCCAAAGCGCGTTGCAGTTCGGCCAGGGCGTAGTAGGCGCGCGGGGCCACCACCTCTTCGCGATCTTCCTCGATCACGTAGCGGTACCAGGCCGCCGCCGAGTCGGGCCGGTTCATGTTGAGAAAAAGCACGTTGCCGAGCCGGTAGCGCGCTTCGGCCCGGCGCGTGCGCATCCGCGCCTGCGTCTCGACGGTGCGCGGAATAGCCGAAAGGTCCACCTGCGGAAGCTGCTCAAAGTCGTTGCCTTCGCCCAGCATCCCGCTGTCCTGCTTGGGATCGAGCGACGCTTCCAACTCGACGCGCTCCGTGCCGGTGATGGCGGCGCTGCGGCGCCAGTTGTCCGCGAGGGGCCGGTCGCCCCACAGGTCCACAAAGGCCTGCCGGTTCTCGCGCACGCGGACGGGGTCGCGGTAGGAAAGGAAGCCCGACTGCGCGGTGGCGGACGCCGTGCCGGGCAGCGCTCCTGTGGCCGCCCCTTCGCGTCCGGCCTCGCCGCCAAAGGCACGCTGCGCCGAGCGCCGTTCCAGTTCGCGCTGCTCGGCGGCCAGTTCGCGGGCCCGCTGCTCGCGGATGGCGCGGATGCGGGTGGCAAACGCTTCGGGTTCGAGGGCTCCAAGTGCCAGGAGCGAGTCCGCTTCCTGCACCTCGCGCATCGTGGCGGCAAACGTGCCGAACGTGGTTTTGAGGTCGGTGGCGTCGAGGATGGCTTCGGGCGTGCGATACACTTCTACCGTGCCCACCGGAGGGGGCCCAAGCGAGGCGGCAGCGGTATCGAAGTGGGCGGCAGCGAAGAAGTAGTCCTGGTACACGTCGCGGTACAACTCGCCAAGGGCGTAGTGCAGCCGCCCCTTGAGGCTCGCCACCTCCCCGTCGTTACCGTACAGTACGTCGTCGTAGACGGCAAGCGCTTCGGCGGGCCGGTCGGCGGCTTGCAGAATGAGGCCGCGCACGTAGCGGATTTCATTCCGGAACTCGTAGTTCTTGCCGTCGCGCTCCATGCGGCGCAGCGCTTCAAGGGCGGCGTCGGTGTTGCCGTGCTGACCCTCAACGCGGATGCCGCTGAGCTGGGCGGCGTAGCGCAGTTCGTATGGCGGCTTGAAGCGCTCAACGCGCCGGTAGGCCGCCTGGGCTGCGCTGTACTCGCCGCGCGTCTCTTCTACCTGCCCGAGCAGAAACGCACCGCGGGCGCGCAGGTCGCGGTCGCGCACGCGGTCGATGCCCGCGCGGAGCGCCTCGGCGGCTTCGTCCCACCGCCCCTGCTGCACGTAGAGTTCGCCCTGCACGAGTTGGTAGCGCCCCTGCCAGCGGCGCGAGAGGCCGTCTCGGGCCAACGTCTCTTCGAGAAACGGCTCGGCACGGTCGTAGGCTTCGTTGTTGATGAGCGTGCGCGCCAGCCAGAAGCGCGCCTCGTCTTCGAGCGGAGACGCCTGGCCGCGCTGCTCGGCAAGCGTGTAGATGATCTCGCGGAATTTCTGCTCGGCCCCGACAAACTGGCCCGTATAGAAATACGACTTGCCGATGAGCAGGAGCGCGTCGTCGGCCCAGCGCGAATCCGGATGGTCGCGCAGCACATCGGCGCTCTTGACGATGGCCTTCTCGAACTGCTGGTTGCCACCGCGCGGCGGCTGCGGAAACAGGCTCAGGTAGCGCGTCCGGTCCACGGGCGTACTCGTGGCCCCTTTCTCGAGGGTGCGGACGCCCTCCTCAAAGGAGGACCTGGCGTTGTAGTACGTGTTGTAGTAGGCCGTGAAGTTGTCCGTCCGGCGGCCCAG
>CBDUBO010000332.1:0-3674 GCA_965365405.1 uncultured Rhodothermales bacterium
CCAACGAGACGGACTTTTTCTCGACCGCGTGGGTGTTCGGGGCCAACCTGCCCGATTTTCTCAACAACCTGCGCACCGTGCAGCGCATCTACAACGCGGACTACCGCTTTGCGCAGCCGCCCATCGCGCCCACGCTCACCGCCACGCCCGGCGACGGCTACGTAATCCTGTCGTGGGACGCGCTCTCGCTCAAGAGCTACGACCGCTTTACGCAGGAATTCGACTTCGAAGGCTTCAAGCTGTTCAAAGGCACCGACCCGCTCCTCTCCGACGCCAAGCTCGTGACGGACTGGAAGGGCAACGCGACGCTTTACAGGCCTATCGCGCAGTGGGACCTCAAAAACAACATCCAGGGCGCGCGACCTGTTTTCGAGAACACCGCCCTCTACGACCTGGGCTCGAACACCGGCCTGGAGTTCAGCTACATCGACCGTTCGGTGACGAACGGGAAAACGTACTACTACGCCCTCGTCGCCTACGACCGGGGTTTCGTGCCTGCCGCCGGCTCGGCGGGTGCGAACGCCGCGCCCATCGACCCACAGGAGAACACCTTTAGCATTGCCGTGGACCAGGGCGGCACGGTGCGCGGGCACTCCAACAACGTCGCCATCGTGGTGCCGCGCGCGCGGGCGGCGGGGTGGCAGGAAGCCGGGGCCAATGAAGACCTGACCAAACCCACCCAGGGAATCGGCACGGGCTCCATCGACGTGACCGTCGTGGCGCCTTCCCAACTCGTGCCGGGCAGCGTGTACGAAGTCGCCTTTTTCGACACCACACAGGCCGGGCTCGACATGTACTCGACGACGGGGTACACGCTGCGCAACGCCACGACGGGCGAAGTACTCATCCCGCGTGAGCCGCTCGTCGCCCGCACGCCTGCCGCCGAGGGCTTCACCATTGACATCCGCAACGACGAGTCGCGCATAGACCTGGCGCGCACGGGCTGGCAGGCTGCCAACGGCAATGGCGGCTTCGAGTACGACCGCGACCCGCGCAAGCTGCCCGGCTTCACGACCGACTGGATCGTGACCATCCGCGAGGACGATTCGGGGCGCCACGTGGCGGCTCCGTACGAATACGAGGTCACCTTTGCCGACTCGCTCTACACGACGCCCGTGCGCCCGCGCGGCTTTCTGAACGGCAAGCAGATTCCGCTCTGGTGCCGCAACCTGACGCTGCAAAAACGCTGCGACATCATCGTACAGGACGTGAACGGGAATAGCGAGGTGGACCTGCGCGGCGATGCGTTCTACATCAGCGACGAGGTGAGCAACGTGGCCCGCTTCCGGCACGTGTTCACCTTCCAGTCGCCCAGCGGCAGCGGCGCACAGCCGGCAGCGGGCAAGACGATCCGTGTGTCCACGCGCCGGCCTTTTGCCGAGGGCGACGTGTTCCGCTTCACGCTGCGCGACGGTGGGACGGACGTGGACAGCGCCCGCGCAGAGCTGCGCAACATCCGCGTCGTGCCCAACCCGTACGTGGTGGCCGCCGAGTGGGAGCCGCGCACGCAGATCTCCGGGCGCGGCGGGCGGCTGATCCAGTTCACGCACCTGCCCGAAAACTGCACCATCAGGATCTACACCGTCCGCGGTGAACTCGTGCGCACCATCGAGCACAACGGCATCGGAGGGGACGGCGCGGCCTGGTGGGATCTGAAGTCGGAGGACAACCAGGAGGTGGCCTATGGCATCTACCTCTACCACGTCAAAGCACCCGGCATCGGCGAGAAGACCGGGAAATTTGCCATCGTCAAATAGCCCACGCCGATGAACCCCAGAAAGACCAGCGTCCTCTGCCTCGCCCTCGCCGCGCTGATTGCGTGCGCGCCGGCGTACGCGCAGAGCCGCGTGGCCACGACGGCCGCGCAGTTCCTCACCATCGGCACGGGCGCGCGCGCCAGCGCCCTCGGGCACGCCTATACCGCCCACGCCACGGGCGGCGAGGCGCTCTACTGGAACCCTGCCGGGGCCGCCCGCGCCTACGACTCCTATAGCCGCGGCTCCATCTTCGTCTCCCACGCCGACTGGCTGATGGACATCGACTACAACGCCTTCGGCTTTGTCGTCCCCGTGACGGCTTCGGGCGTGCTCGGCATCAGCATTGCTCAGATGAACTACGGGCGCATGGACGTGACCTCGGTGGACCTGCCCGATGGCACGGGCGAGAGCTTCGGCGCGGCCGACCTCGTCGTGGGCGTGAGCTACGCGCAGCCGCTCACCAACTCGTTCTACATCGGCGGCACGCTCAAGTACGTGCGCCAGAGCATCTACGACATGAGCGCCAGCACGGGCGCGCTCGACGTGGGCTTCGTGCTCGAAAGCGAGTACCTCAACGGGATGCGCCTGGCCGCCTCCATCATGAACTTCGGCGCGAAGATGCAGATGGACGGCATCAACTCGCGGCTGTTCGTGGACATTGACCCCGGCAACAGCGGCAGCAACGACAAGCTGCCCGCCACGCTCGAAACCGAGGCGTGGCCCCTGCCGCTCTCGTTCAAGTTCGGGGCCTCGGTGCCCGTCGTGAACACGCACTCGGCCCGCCTCGAACTGCTGGCCGACGCCCACCAGACCAACGACAACGAACTCAACGCCGACCTGGGTGCCCTCCTGCGCTACACCGTGGGCACCGTCAACTTCGAGCTGCGCGGCGGCTACAAAGACATGGCCGTGAGCAACGCCACGTCGCACGTCACCCTCGGCGGGGGGGTGGACCTGCGCGCCGGCGGCATCCGGCTTGGTGCCGACTACGGATTCGTCCCCTACAATGAGATCGGCAACGTGCAGATGGTGGACTTCCGCCTCTACTTTTGACGCTCACCCACCCACGGCTGCCGGTAATCTGCCGGAAGCGCTTTTGATTGTCTGATAACCCAATTCACCAACACGAGGCAAGCGCATGAAACCCTCTGCTACGCTCTGGCGGCACCTCCCGATGCTGCTGCTCTTCCTCCTGCTGACGGGCAGCGCCCGCGCGCAGGAGTGGACGATTTTCAACCACGAGACAGTCGCGGCGGACACCACGTTCTGGTTCGACAAGGTGCTCACCGGCGTGGCCGCACGGCCTGACCCCAACAATGGCGGCCCCTACATGGACGTGCTCCAGTGGACGACCGACGCCCAGAAAGGCGCGGCGGCCATGATGGTGGACTGGCGGCTTTTCGCCTCCGAAGGCTGGGGCGGCAACCTGGCCCTCGTCCACTACGATTCGACGCGGTTCTACGACTTCTCGGACTTTACCCACATCGGGCTCTACTTCAAGAACCTCGTGACGCCCGCCGAGCAGACGCTGATGCGCCTCAAGCTGCACGACGGCAGTGGGGCCACGCCGGACGCGCCACGCCCGACGACCGTGTCGCAGGGCGAGGACTGGTACGCTGAGTCGGCCAGCGTGTACAACGCGATCCAGAACACGTGGACGCCCGTGAGCTTCCCGCTCGAAAACCTGGGCAACAACGGCTGCTGCACGGCAGACGGCTACCGTCGTCCGGGCTGGAGCGGCGTCGAGGGCAACAACGAGCTCGACCTGAGCAAGATTTTCGGCTTCTCGCTCGAATGGGTGACGGCCACGCTGGGCACACCCGACCAGACGGTGGAAGGCACTGTGGTGTGGGACAACCTGCACGTGCGCGGCGAGCGCTACAACGTCGTCGAAGGCTTCGACGGCATGGTGGCCCG
>CBDUBO010000333.1:0-3672 GCA_965365405.1 uncultured Rhodothermales bacterium
CCTCGAAAGCGATCAGGAGGCGCTGGGGCACGCGATCCTGCCTTTTCTGCTGTTGGGCCGCGTAGCGGTCGTGCTGGGCGGTGGGCACGAAACGGCCTTCGGGCACTTTCTGGCCTACGCCGAGGCGCAGACACCTGTCGCCATCCTCAACTTCGACGCCCACGCCGACGTGCGGCCGCTGCGCGAGGGCCGGGCGCATTCGGGCTCACCGTTCCGGCAGGCGCTCGAATACCCTTCGCCCAAGTGCCTGGGCTACACCGTCGCCGGCCTCCAGCCGCAGTCCGTGGCCCGCGCGCACCTGGATTACCTCGACGAACGGGGGGCACGCTACCTCTTTGCCCAAGACCTCGACCGCCCTGCGGTGGACGCACTTTTCGACGGGCTGGACGCGCCCACGCTTGTCACGTTCGACATGGACGCGCTCGACGCCGCGGTTGCGCCGGGCGTGAGTGCGCCCGCCGCGGGTGGGCTCACGCCGGACGTGTGGCTGCACGCCGCCTACCGGGCCGGGCAGTCACCCCACGTGCGCTCCATCGACGTGTCGGAGGTGTGTCCGCCCTTCGACGTGGACGGGCGGACGGCCCGCGTGGCCGCCCTCACCGTGTGGCACTTCCTGCGCGGCGTGAGCGAGCGGGGGGAGGAGGGAACGGGGTTGAAAGAGGTTCTGCGCGGGCGAAGCAAAGGGTAGAATCTGGGGGATCGTATCGAACGGGAAACGGAATGGTAGCTCTCGCCGCGTCGTCCCCTACAGCGCTCAACTTTCTGCGAAGAGCGGCGTTACCCGGCGGCGCGAACCGAAAGCGCTTCTTTGGCGCGCACCGTAGCCGCTATCTTCTCCGGCAGGCGCGCAGGCGCTGCACAGACTGGCAATTCCAAACAGCACATGGCCCAGGTAGACGTTACCATGCCCAAGATGGGCGAGTCGATTACAGAAGGGACGGTGATCGCGTGGCACAAGCAGCCCGGCGACACGGTCGAACTCGACGAGACGCTGCTCGAAATCGGCACCGACAAAGTGGACACCGAGGTGCCCTCGCCCGCAGCGGGCAAGGTGGTCGAAGTCCTCGTCGCCGAGGGCGACACCGTGGACGTAGGCACCCGGATCGCCGTGATCGAAACCGACGTGAACGCCGAAGTAGCGTCTGCGCCGCCGGCGGCAGCACCCGCTCCGGCAGCGGAAACCCCGGCGGCAGCGGCGCCCGCTCCGGCAGTCCCTCAGGCCCCTGCGCCCGCGCCGGCTCCGCCAAAGCCCGCTGCTCAGAAGCCGGCCGCAGGCGGCAGCGTCGTGGACGTGGTGATGCCCAAGATGGGCGAGTCGATTACAGAAGGGACGGTGATCGCGTGGCACAAGCAGCCCGGCGACACGGTCGAACTCGACGAGACGCTGCTCGAAATCGGCACCGACAAAGTGGACACCGAGGTGCCCTCGCCCACGGCGGGTACCCTGGTTGAAGTGCTGGCGCAGGAAGGCGAAACCGTGGAGGTGGGCACGGCCATCGCCCGCATTGCCACGGGCGCGGCCGCTGCCGCTGTGGACCCGGCCCCGGAGAACGTGCCCGCACAGCCCGAAATGGCGGCTCCGCCCAAAACCCCCGAAGCTGCCCCCGAAGCCGCCGCCTACGGCGACGGTTCGCCCGCCGCGGCCGCGCCGGCGATGGTTGGGCCTGAAGGCGACGGTGGCCCCATTCGCCGCGAGGGCTCCGATGGGCGCTTCTACTCGCCGCTCGTGCGCTCTATCGCCGAGAAGGAGGGCCTCTCGATGGCGGAACTGGAGCGCATCCCCGGCTCGGGGCGCGAAGGGCGCGTCTCGAAGGCGGACGTGATGGCGTACCTGGAGCAGCGCAAAACGCAGCCTGCGCCGCAGGCGACGCCTGCCCGCGCGGCAGCGCCCGTCGTGCGTCCCTCGCAGCAGCCCTCGACGCCGGCCAGCACCGACTACGGAGACCGCGTCGAGGTGATCGAGATGGACCGGATGCGGCGCATCATCGCCGAGCACATGGTGCGCTCGAAGGCCACGAGTCCGCACGTGACGAGCTTTGCCGAGATCGACGTGACCAACATGGTGCGGCACCGCGAGCGCAACAAGGAGCGCGTGCTCCAGCGCGAGGGCGTCAAGCTCACCGTCACGCCCTACTTCATCTGGGCCGCCATCGAGGCACTGCGCACGCACCCGCTGCTCAACGCCTCCGTCGAGGAAAGCCGCATTCTGGTCAAAAAAGACTTCCACATCGGCATGGCCGTCGCTATCGGCAAGTCGGGGCTCGTGGCACCCATCATCCGCGACGCGGGAGGGAAAAACCTCATCGGACTGGCCAAGAGCGCGGCCGACCTCTCCACGCGGGCGCGTAACAAGGGCCTTCAGCCGGACGAACTCCAGGGCGGCACCTTTACCGTCACCAACGTCGGCTCGCTCGGCTCGCTGATGGGTACACCCATCATCAACCAGCCGCAGGTGGCCATCCTGGCTACGGGGGCCATCAAGAAGCGGCCCGTCGTGATCGAAGATCCGAACGTGGGGGACGTTATTGCCATCCGCCAGATGATGTTCGTCTCGCTCTCCTACGACCACCGCATCATCGACGGCGCGATGGCCGCCAGCTACCTCCAGCGCTACGTCGAGGTGCTCGAAACCGTCGATCCCGACGGCGACCTGTGAGGCGCGCGGGCGGGACGGTATCGTAACTGCCCGTTATTGAAATCCACCAAAGTCCTGATTACCATGGCGGTAGTCAGGACTTCTTTTTACGTCATGCCCGAACGCCGCCCCGAAGAGGGCTCCCCCGAAGGCCTCGTGCTCACCATTGCCGAGCTGGAAAAGCGGCTCGACGGCTTCGTGCGCGAGTACCTCAAAAACAAGAGCAAGGAAACCGTCGGCACCTACCGGCGGGCGCTCAACGAGTTCGAGCGCTGGTTCGTGCTGCAAAAGGGGCGCTTTCGTTTTACCCCGGACGGCGTCGAGCGCTTCAAGCACTACCTGATGGAGACGCGCGGGCTGCACCAGGTATCGGTTTCGACGTACCTGACGAGCCTGCGGCGCTTTTGCCAGTACCTGGTGGATGCCGGCCTGCTGGCGGACAACCCCGCCCGCACCGTAAAGGGCAACCGCCGCCCCTCGGCCCACTCGCGCTCCATCCTGACGCAGCAGGAAGTGGACGCGCTGCTGGCGGCTCTGCCGTCCGCCACGCTGCTCGACCTGCGCGACCGCGCGGCCATCCACCTGATGCTGTTCGCCGGCCTGAGCGAGATCGAGATCGTGCGAGCGGACTACAGCGACTTCGAGCAGACGCTGCTGGGCGCGTTTCTGCGCGTGCAGGGCAAGGGTCACACGGCCAAGGATCAGCAGGTCAAACTCGACGCGCCGACGGTCGAAAAGCTGGTGGCCTACCTCCAGGCACGCGGGCCGCTGCGCAATGAATCGCCGCTTTTCGCTTCGCACGGGCACCGCTCGGAAGGTAAGCGCCTCAACACGCGCACGGTGCGCAACCGCGTCAACCACCACCTGGCCGAAGCCGGCATTACCCGCGCGGGCGTGACGCCGCACAGCCTGACGCACACCGCGGCGCTCCTGTGGCTCAACAGCGGCCTGCCGCTCGAAGAGGTGCGCCGCCGGATGCGGCACGGCACGCTGGACACGACGATGATCTATTTCAAAAAGCAGGGCCTGCTGAACCG
>CBDUBO010000334.1:0-3666 GCA_965365405.1 uncultured Rhodothermales bacterium
CTACCATGCCCAGGCCATGATGCTCGCCTGCGACCTCACACCTGACGACGTGTACAGGTATTTGTAGGCCGTGGGTGGACGCCCGCTTCGCAGCTTGTAGTTGGTTGGAAGAGGGTTGGAAGTTGGGATCGCTGCTAACCATCAAACCATCTCGCCATCCATCCAACCCAACGCGAGATTCTACCCACCACCCACTACAAGCGCCCGCAGGGCGCGTCAACCTACCACCCACTCCATGCTCCGCATTGCCCTGCCCAACAAGGGAGCCCTTTCCGAAGAAGCCGTCACGCTCGTCCGCGAGGCGGGCTACAAGGTGCGGCGCGGCGACGGCGACCTCATCGCCCGTGATCCCGCCAACGAGGTCGAGTTCTTCTTTCTGCGCCCCCGCGACATCGCCGTGTACGTGAGCGACGGCACGCTCGAACTGGGCATCACCGGGCGCGACCTCACCCTCGACAGCCGCGCCGACGTGTCCGAACTGCTGGCCCTCGGCTTCGGGCGGTCGTCCTTTTTCTACGCCGTCCCCAAAGAGCAGAGCGTGACGCCGGACGAGTTCGGCGGCTTTCGTATTGCCACGTCCTACCCGCACATCGTGGCGCGCGACCTGGCGCGGCGGGGCGTGGAGGCGACGATCGTGGAGTTGGACGGGGCCGTCGAGATCTCTATCCGCCTGGGCGTGGCCGACGCCGTGGCCGACGTGGTGCAGACGGGCCGCACGCTCGACCAGAACGGGCTCAAAACGGTGGGCGCTTCTGTGCTGGAGTCCGAGGCCGTCCTCATCGGGCGCGACGAAGATCTGCTGGCGCGGCCCGACGTGAAGACGTTCGTCGAGCGCGTGCGCGGCATCATCCTGGCGCGCACCTACGTCATGGTCGAGTACGACGTGGAGGAAACGCACCTGGACGCTGTCATCGCCGTCACGCCCGGCATCGAGTCGCCCACGATTGCGCCCCTGAGCCGCAAGGGCTGGGTGGCCGTCAAGGCCATGACCGTCCGGGCCGACGTGCACGCGCTCGTGGACCGGCTGGCGGCGCTGGGCGCGCGGGGCATCATCGTCACCGAGATCAAGACGTGTCGGATCTGAGCGCAGGGCAGAGCGGTCTGGACGACCCGGCCCACCGTTTGCTCGCCCCCGCGTTGTCGCATCACCCGCCCGTTTCCCCATGAAAACCCTTCGACTCCTGCTGTTCGCGCTCTGCGCGCTGTGTGCTGCCTCGTACACGGTGGCGCAACCCGTGGACACCGTAAGGCTGGGGCTGGGCGCGGCGCTGCGCGAGGCGCTGCGCGTGAGCCCGGAAGTGGGTGCGGCCCGTGCCGAGGCCGACTTTGCCCGCGCCCGGCATCTGGAGGCCCGCGCCAGCCGCTTTCTCACCGACTTCCGCGCCCAGACGGCCCACAGCGCCGCGCCAGGCCTCGACATTCCGGGCAACAATCCCTTTCCCGACGAAGCCCTCTACCTCAACCCCGAGGTGCGCAACGACTGGGCCGACCTGCGCCCCTTCAACCGCATCGAGGTGTCGCTTTTGCAACCCCTGTGGACGTGGGGCGAGTTGGGCGGCTCCATCGAGGCGGCGCGGCACGGCGCGCGGGTGGAGGAAGCCGAGGTAGAAGGCAAACGCCGACAGGTGGCGCTGCGGCTGGGCGAGTCGTACTACGGCTTGCTGCTCGCCCTCCGGCTGGGCGAGGTAGCCAGTGAAACAGGCCGCGTGCTCGACCGCGCCAAAGGCGAGATCCAGCGGCTTCTGGACGAGGGATCGGAAGATGTGGACTATGCCGACCTCTACCAGGTGCAGATCACGGAGCAGGAGTACCTGCGCCGCGCCGTCGAGGTGCGCGAGCGCCAGGCGACGGCGGCGATGGCGCTGCGGCGCCAGCTTTTCCTGCCGGACGGCACCCTCTTCGCCCCTGCCGACAGCGTGCTCGCCCCCCTCCCCTTCACGCGCGACTCGCTCGACGTGTACTTCAGCCTGGCGCTCCGCCACCGGTCGGAGATGGCGCAGGCGCGTGCGGGTCTGGCGGCGCGGCAGGCGCTCGTGCGCGTGGCCCGGTCGGACTATTACCCCAAGCTGGCCCTCGGTGTCTCTGCCTCGTACTCGTACGCGCATGGTCGCCACCGCCAGCCCAATCCCTACATCAGCGACCCGTTTCTGGGCCGCAGCGTCAGGCCCGGCCTGGGGATGCAGCAGAAACTCAACTTCGGCATCACCCGCGCCAAGGTGCAGCAGGCCGAGGCGCAGGCCGCCACCGTGCGGCACCAGCTCGAAGGGGCCGAGCAGCTCGTCCTGTTCGAGGTCGAGGAGGCCTACCGCAACCTGCGCGTGGCCGAGGCAGCGCTGCAAGCCCTCGAACAGACGGCGCAGCTCACGCGCGAGTGGGAACGCGCCGAGCAGCTCGACTTCGACCTCGACCTGGGCAACGTCAACAACCTGGTGCGCGCCGTGCAGGCCCGGCTCACGACAGAAGCGTCGTACGCCGAAGCCATCCAGCGCTACAACGTGGCCGTGCTCCGTCTCCTGGCCGCCACAGGCACCATTGCCGACCCCATGCTGGCCGGCATAGCGTTTGAATGAATGGAGCGTGCCGGGTTGTGGCGCGTGTCACGGCCCGTATCTCCGTTCTCATCCCCGTTCTTCCGAACGCCCCGACCAAGATTCAGGACACCATGCGTATTCCCCTCTTTGCCCGCGCCCTCGCACTCTTTGCGCTGATCTTCGCCTCGGCGCTTCCCGTGTATGCCCAGGGCAACAGCGCCACCATCCGCACGCTTCTCGAAAGCCGCGACCGCGAGGTGAAAGCGGTGCTGGGCAACCGCTCGTCGTTTTCCGACGCGCAGAAAGACCAGCTCAAGACGCTTATCAACGGCGTCATCGACTTCGAGGCGATGGGCCAGGAAGCGCTGGGCAGCACGTGGGCCACGCTCACGCCCGCGCAGCGCACCCAGTTCGTGAGCACCTTTGCCGACGTCGTGCGCAACCAGTCGCTTTCCGACCTGGGCATCTACCGCGCCACTGTGACCTACGGCACCATCAGCGTCAACGGCAATACGGCGCTGGCCCGCACCACGACGGCCTACAAGGGCAAGAGCGCCCGCGTGGATTACGAAATGCACCTCAAAAACGGCCAGTGGCGCATCACCGACATCGTGCTCGACGACGTGAGCACGGCCGGCAGCTACGCCCGTCAGTTTCAGCAGGTCGTGCGCCGGCGCGGCTTCGACGCCCTCATGACGACGCTCCAGAAGCGCCTCGAGCGCGGCTGAGCCGCCGCCCCGGCACCGGTACGGACCGATGCCCACCGCATTCTCACAGAACATCCCGAAGGGGCGCAGCGTAGCGGCGTGGTTTGGTACCCGTTACGCTGCGCTCCTCCGTTGATGGCCCACCCGCTGGAAGGATATGTACTCCACGCCTACGGTGCCGAGCGGTACGTCAAGCACGCCGTGGCCTCGGTGGTCACCCTCAGGCGGCATGATGCGGACCGCCCGGTAGCGCTTTATTGCACCGAGGAGCAGCACGCTTTCCTCCAGGCGCACGGCCTCGACACGCTTTTCGAACGCGTCGAATTCCTGCCTCCGGCGCACCGCAGCATCGTCGGCTTCAAGCACCACCTCCACCGCTTCAAGCCCTACGCCCGCTCGCTTTTCGTGGACGCGGACATGGTGTGGTG
>CBDUBO010000335.1:0-3663 GCA_965365405.1 uncultured Rhodothermales bacterium
CCGCTCCAGCCGGGCCAGGCAGACGTGCCGTGGCCCTGCAATCCCGATCCGCAGCAGAAGTACATCGTCCACTTTCCCGAAGAACGCTCCATCTGGAGCTACGGGTCGGGCTATGGCGGCAACGCGCTGCTGGGCAAGAAATGCTTTGCCCTCCGCATCGCGTCCGTGCTGGGGCGCGACGAAGGGTGGCTGGCCGAGCACATGCTCATCGTGGGCGTCGAGAATCCCGAAGGGGAGAAGACGTACGTGGCGGCGGCCTTTCCGAGTGCATGCGGCAAGACCAACTTCGCCATGCTTATCCCGCCGGCTCCGCTGGCTGAGGAAGGCTGGCGCGTCTCGACCATCGGCGACGACATCGCGTGGATCAAGCCGGGGGCAGACGGGCAACTCTACGCCATCAACCCGGAAGCGGGCTTTTTCGGCGTCGCGCCGGGCACCAACAGGGCCACCAACCCCAACGCGATGGCCTCCATCCAGGAGAACACCATCTTCACCAACGTCGCCCTCACCGACGACGGCGACGTGTGGTGGGAGGGGATGACCGAGATGCCGCCCGCGCACCTGATAGACTGGCAGGGGCAGGAATGGACGCCGGAGACGGCCCGCGAAACCGGACGCAAGGCGGCGCATCCCAACGCGCGCTTCACGGCCCCGCTTGCCCAGTGCCCGTCGGTAGATCCGGCCTACGACGATCCGGCCGGCGTGCCCATTTCGGCGTTCGTCTTTGGCGGACGGCGCAGCACCGTCGCCCCGCTCGTGTACCAGTCGTTCAACTGGGCCTTCGGGGTGTACAGCGCCGCCACGATGGGATCGGAGATGACGGCGGCGGCCTTCGGCACACTGGGCGAGGTGCGCCGCGACCCATTTGCAATGCTGCCCTTTGCCGGCTACCACATGGGCGACTACTTCGGCCACTGGCTCGACGTGGGCCGCCGCATTCCCAACCCGCCGCGCATTTTCAACGTGAACTGGTTCCGCCGCGACGCCGAGGGGCGCTTTCTCTGGCCTGGCTTCGGCGAAAACATGCGCATTCTCAAGTGGATCGTCGAGCGGGCGCGGGGGCGGGCGGTGAGCGTCGAGAGTCCGCTGGGCTGGGTGCCGCGCTACGAGGACCTGGACTGGCGCGGGCTGGACTTCACGCCCGAACAGTTCGAGGCGCTCATGAGCACCGACCGGGAGGCGTGGGTGCGCGAGATTGCCGGGCACGACGAGCTGTTCTTCAAGCTCTACGACCGGTTGCCCAAGGAGATCACCTTTATCCGCGAGCTGCTGCTGTCGGCCCTGTGGCGGGCCCCCGAGCACGGCGCGGCCACGTAAGCACCGGCGACGGTGCGGACGGCCCTGTGGCGGGCCGCTCTTTGGGAGGGGGCGGCCTGCCGCAGTGTGCTACATCCACAGGCCCGCTGCCCTTTCCAGCAATGCCCGTGTTGTTGCACGGGCGGCCAGTGCTTCTGCCGGGGGCGTGGTCGAGGGCCCGGCATCGTGCAGGCGCGGCGAGAGGGCGATGCCGAGCCGCTGCTGCCACGTTTCGCGCCAGGGCTGCGGCAGCGCTTCAGGCAGCGGGAGGTCGGCCAGCACGTGCAGCAGCAGCAGCCAGACGCGCAGCGCGCTGTCCGGGTGGTAGCCGCCGCCCAGCGTGACGAGCAGCCTGCCCTGCGCGTGCTGCCCGGCAAGGGCCACGATGCGCCGGAAGACCTGCTCGAAGCCGTAGGTGGTCAGATTCAGGCCAGCCAGCGGGTCGAGGCCGTGCGCGTCCGCCCCGGCTTCGACCACGAGCACGTCGGGCTGAAACCACGCCAGCGCGTGCGGCACGACGCTTTCGAAGGCATCGAGGTAGGCGTCGTCCCCCAGCCCGGGCAGCAGGGGCACGTTGAGCGAGAAGCCGCGTCCGGCCCCCTCCCCCAGTTCGTCGAGGCCCCCTGTGCCGGGGAAAAGCGTCTGACCGTCCTGGTGCAGCGAAATCGTCAGCACGTCGGGGGTGTCGTAGAACAGTGCTTGCACGCCGTCGCCGTGGTGCACGTCCACGTCCACGTAGGCCACGCGCAGGCCCTGCTGGCGCAGGTGTTCGATGGCAACAGCCACGTCGTTGTACACGCAGAAGCCCGCGGCGCGGTCACGCATGGCGTGGTGGAGGCCTCCGCCCAGTTGCAACACGCGCGTGCCCGCACCTGACGCGATGCGACGGGCCGCTTCGAGCGTGCCGCCCACCAGCACCCGCGCGGCCTGATCCATGCCAGCGAAAAAAGGCACGTCGGAGGTGCCCAGGCCATAGCACCACGGCACGTCCGTATCACCGGCGGCAGCCCGCTCGACGGCCTCGACGAAATCCTCGGCGTGCACCTGGCGCACGTCCTCGCGGGTGGCAACAGGCGGCACGATCCAATCGAGCGGCAGGCTGAAGTGGCGCAGCAACTCGGTCAGCATGGCCTGCCGAATGGGCGTGAAGGGGTGGCCTTCGCCGAAGTTGTACGTCTGGTAGGCGGGGGAATACACGACCGGCAGCATGGCGCAGAAGAGGGTTACATGGCGCAAGGTAGGGGCCACGGCGGGCTACGCTGCTGGAGGAGAGGCACTGCCTCTTGCGTGAAGAAGGCTCGCAGGCGAGGTGGAGGGCAGGTGGAAATGCCCAGGCTTCACACTGCGTTCATCATTTCGTTACAAGGTGTGCAGACCTGCACGCTTTAGAAGGTGGCGGCGTTTGCCGATGCGTCGTAAGCTTGGCCCGCTTCACTGACACAGCCCTGTGCTGTTTTGCTCTTGAATACGACGGTTCTGGAAACGCTGGCCGCGCAGCAGCGCACGACGCGCCGCCGCCAGCGCGCCCTTCAGCACGCCTCCGCGCTGGTCGTGGGGGTGTTGCTGGTGGCAGGTGCCGGTAAGGCGCAACTCTTCAGTGCGCCCACACCCGCCCAGACGGTGGCCTCCGCGGCGCTTGCCGTCGAGCGGGGTCTGACGCCGCACGGCCCCGACCTCGCGCCCTCGGTAGAAAAGATGGTCGGCAAGGCGGCGGTGGCAAAGGCAGCGCCCGCGGCTCCGGCCCGCAAGCTCACCCGCGTGCGCCGCGCTGCCCAGTTCGACGCCGCCGAGTATGCAGACGTAGTGGGCGTCGTGTTCGAGGAAGGCGTGGCCAGCTTCTACGGGGCCGAACTCGAAGGTCGCCCCACGGCTAACGGCGAGATTTTCGAGCCGGACGGCGCGACGGCCGCTCACCGAACGTTGCCGCTCGGCTCCGTCATCCGCGTGACCAACCTGCGCAACGGCAAGTCCGTCGTAGTGCGCGTCAATGACCGCGGGCCATTCGTCGGAGACCGCATCCTCGACCTTTCCCACGGCGCGGCCAAGGAGATCAAGATGGCCAAGCGTGGCACGACGCGCGTGCGCATTGAGGTGCTGTAAGGGGCTGCGGCAGGAGTAGGTGTGACGAGCGTGTTACGGGCAATGCCCGAAATGCGTTGATCTCGTTATCCCTGCGGCATGGTTACCGCCCGGTTGCACCATACCGCGTAGAGGCGGACTTCGGGCGGGGGGAAATGCGTGAAAAGGACTGAAGCGGGTTCTTTCCGTTTCAACGTGTCCTATTCGCCATCCCTGCTCTGCACGCAGAGCAGTCTATATATGACTGACCATGATCTCGAACGCATTTCTTCCCACTTTCCGAAGGCC
>CBDUBO010000336.1:0-3659 GCA_965365405.1 uncultured Rhodothermales bacterium
GGGAGGGGAGGTGTGCAGGTGGGCCGTGCAGGTGGGCCTCAGCCCTCTGGCAAGCGCTGTGCCACGCGGCGCAGGGGGGGCCAGTCGGCAGCGCTGCGCGGCGTGACCCACTGCACAAAAAGCCGGTTATTCATCAGACCCCGCGCGACGCCGTAGGAAAGCGCCACGGTGAGGGCCAGCAGCACCAGACCCGTGCCGAACGTGCGGGGTAGCGCCGCCGCGCCTGCGAGCCGCAGCAGCACCTGCTGCACGAACGAATGCACGAGAAAGATGATGAGCGACGCCTCTCCCAGCTTTGCCAGCACGTTCCAGCGTCCGACAGGGGTGGCGCACAGCGCCGCCAGCGCGCCAAAGCCCAGCAGCGCGTTCAGGTCGTGAAAAAGCAGCTTCAGCGGCGTCCGCAGGCTCGGCACCGCCATCTCGCCGATGTTGAAGACGGAGCGCGTCGTGTAGATGTACCACAGCCCAGCGGCCCACCCGATCCCGAACACGACGCCCCACGCGCGTACCCACGGCGCCACGTAGCGCGGCCAGAGCCCCGCGACGAGTTGCCCGAGGGGAAAGGCAAACAGCGCGATCAGCAGTCCAAAAGGCGTCCAGACCTGCACGATCTCGGGCAGCGCCCCCGCGCCCAGGTGCCCTGCCAGCGCCAGCGCCACGACGGCCGCGCGCGCCCGCGTGTGCATCGCGCTGCGCAGGAGTGTCAGCGTCAGCAGGGCGGGCAGAAACCAGAACAGGCTCAGCCCGCTGCCCGCCTTTACCAGGTCCGCCGACGCCACGAGGGCGCCACTGGCGATAGCGGCGAGCCGTTGCCACCACGGATCGCGGGCGAGGAGAAACGCGAAAAGCACACACCCGAACAGGTAGAAGGCGTAGTGAGGCGCGAGGTAGCGGACGGCCCGGTCGCGCACGAGCCGCGCCGAGAGCGGTGGCACGGCAAACCAGAAGGGCAGCAGCAGGAAGCCCATCACGTGGAAGCTGTAGATCACCTCGAACAGGCCGGGAAACGGGATGGTGATGAGCGGGTTGTGCCCCGCCGCGATGAGTACGATGAGGATGCCCTTGAGCGCGTCGATCCCTTCTGATGACAACCCGGTGGATTCGGTGACGTTCATAGCTCTCTGATGGACAGTACGCGCGGCGTGGCATCTTCCTTGCAGAAACTACGCCATCTGCCCCTGCACGCCCGCCCCGGTTCCGCCTGCACATGACGCCTGCCCTTCAGAAACGAACTTTTCTGCTTCTCGCAGCGGTGTGCCTGCTCACGTTTGCGGCGGCGCCCTTGCGCGTGGCTATCGTGGCCGTGCTCGTGATCCACGCGCTGCGCGGCGCTCGGCAGACCATCGAGGCCTTCACGGTAGGGATGTTTTTGCTCTACCTCAACCCCAGTCTGTTCCACAGCCTCTCGGGCGCCTCGACGCTGCGCTGGCCGCTGATTTTTGGCGCCTTTGCCCGCGTCGTCTGGGATTTGGCGCGCCACCGGGAGGCTTTCTGGAAAGGCGCGGCGGTGCCGTTGCTGCTGGCCTTCACGCTGTGCGCGATGCTTTTCGCGCCCATCACGAGCCACTTCCCGCAGATCTCGTTCATGAAGGCCATCACGTTTTTCGTGGGCACCTTCACCATCCTGACGGCCTTCCGCCTCACCGCCGACCAGCACGAATACTGGCAGGGCTGGTTTGCCACGTTTTACGTGTTTCTGGTTCTGGGCAGCCTGCCCTTGCTCCGATTCTCGGGCGCGTACATCGGTGGCTTGTTCATGGGGCTCGTCAACCATTCGCAGGCGATGGGCACCTTTCTCGTGCCTTTTACCGGCTGGCTCACCTTTGTCCTCATCCGCGCCGAGCGCCGCCCCATCGTGCTTTCGCTGACGGTGCTCGTGGGCTGGTACTTCATCTACCTGTCAGGCTCCCGAACGTCGCTGGTGGCCACGGCAGGCGCCATCGCCCTGGCTTCCCTCGTGACGCTCGTGCGGGGCGGCGTGGGGCGCGACCTGTGGCTGGCGGGCGTGCGCAAGCTCGCGCTTCCCTTTCTCGTGGTCGCCATCACGGCGGCAGGGGTGGCCGGGCCGCAGCTGGCCGACGCGTTCCACGCCTTCATGCTCAAAGGCGAGCAGGGAGCCAGCGTGGACGAGGCGTTCGAGAACTCGCGCGGCGCCTTTATCGAGCAGCAGATGGACAACTGGCGCCGCTCGCCCATTATCGGCATCGGCTTTGGCGCGCCGTCCACCAACGACGACCTCAGAATCAAGGACAGCGGTTTTCTCGGGCTGCCGTCGGGCGCCTCGGTCGAAAAAGGCTTTTTGCCTTCCGCCGTGCTCGAGGAGATGGGCCTCGTCGGCGGGTTTCTCGTCCTGATTATTACGCTGACGCTGCTCGTCCGAACGTTCCACCAGCCCGACCCCGCGCTGATCGCGCTTTTCCTGGGCGGCCTCCTGATCAACGTGGGCGAGATGATCTTTTTCTCGCCTGCCGCCGGGGGCATGTTCATGTGGATGTGCATTGGCCTGGCCACCACCTATCCCATCGCCGGCGAAGATGCCCTGCAAAGGCAGCGCGTGGTGCACCGCAAGCCCACGTCGCACTTTGCCTCGCGGTCGTTGCAGGCAGGCTGACGGTCAGCCCGCGGCGTTTTCCTGCGCGAAACCCCGGTACCACGCTTGGTAGCCCGCGTCGTCGAGCAGGACGGATTCGAGAAAGGCGACGGGGGCTTCCGGGCTGCGCCTTTTCCACTTTGCAAACAGGATGCGGTGGAGGGTCTTGTTGAGCAGCGCCGCCCGCAACTGCACGTCGGGCCGGAGGCCTGCCTGGGGGAGGGCGCGCCGCAGCGCCGCCGTGTACTCGGCCACGACGCTGGCGTGGAGGCCCGACGGCTCGCCCTTCGTACCACTTGCCAGCATCACGATGTCCTGAAAAACCCAGCGCCGGGAAGGCATGGCGGCGGCAAAGTCGAGCAGGTAAACCCGCCCGTCGCCGCCTACGAGCACGTTGCCCCGGTTGAGGTCGTGGTGGACGAGCAGGGGCTGCTTCAGGCGAGGCTGCGCGGCGGCGAGGCGCCACAACGCCGGCAGCACGCGGCGCCGGGTGCGGCCGGCCACCACGCCCCCCAGCATACCCGCAAACCGGTGGACGGAAAACAGCAGGCCGCGGGGCTGGCGCAGCTGCCAGCCCATCGCCCCGACGCGGCACTGCTGGAAGGCGACGAGGGCTGCCACGACAGCGGCGCGGCTTTCGGGCACGTCGAGCGCGGGCGGGCGGCCCTCCACGTACTCCAGCATCAGAAACGACTGCCTGTCGGTAAACACCAGCCGGGGCACGGCCAGGCCGGGATGCGGCTGCTTTTCGAGGGCCGCGTACACGTGCGCCTCGTTGGCGATTTCGGGATGCCCGAACAGGCGCTGGGCGATCTGACGGGCGCGCTGTTTGGGTGGCTTCTTGCTTTTGAGCACGTAGCGCTCGTCGCCGATGCGCACGAGGGCCACCTCGCGCGGACGCGAGGGATGAAGGGGCGCGACGATCTCCACGTCTCCCAGGTCTCGGAGCGCGTCAGGAAGCGCGGCAAACATATTCAAATCAACAGCTCCGGGCTTCGCGGGGGTGATGCAACGTATCGCAGCCGCCCGACGCCCTCGACCAGCGTCCGCGCCCAGCGCGACGGCGTGT
>CBDUBO010000337.1:0-3652 GCA_965365405.1 uncultured Rhodothermales bacterium
GCCAGCAGCCCATCGAAAAACGGACTCTCCCACGCGAACATGAGCGGGCCGTAGTTGAGCAGGAACATCCCGGAGGCCATGAAGCCGAGCAGCAGGGCCATAGTCGGCGTGCTGCCCCGCCACAGGAACACGACGAGGTAGGCCGTCGAGAACAGGAGCGAGACGAGGACGAACTGGCGTGGTCGCGCGTTGCGGGCGATGAGCGCGCCTTCGAGCCGCATCAGGTTGACGAGGGGGTGCTGTGGGTTGAACGTGAGGCCAGTGCGCCGCAGCAGCGCGGCGGCGCTCGGCCCCCTGAGCCGGTGCGCGAGGGTGCGCGTGACCAGCAAGAAAAGCATCGCCACGACGAGGAGTGCCCCCACCAGCGGGATTCCTTTGCCCTGCGCCAGCGACGTGAAAAAGAGCCAGCCCCCCAGTTGAATCCAGCCCGCCCCTGTCAACCGGTCGAGCAGTACCAGCGCCCCCAGCGTAGTGGCGAGGGCGGCAAACCGCAGCGGATGGTGCCCGATGAGGGTCCGTGCCAGTGTCGTCAGCAGGTCGCTCGCCGCCAGCAGCGCCACGATGCCGCCCAGCCACAGCCCCGCACCCGCCGCCCCGCCTTCGGCTGCCACCGAGCGGGCCGCAAAGGGGACGGCGAAAAAGAGTGGCAGCAGGTTGTGCAGGCTCAGCGCGTGGTCGAGCGTGAAAAAACGCGCCAGCACGCGCCGCCGCACGGGCAGGACGAGGTAAGGAGCTACACGGGAGAGCGGCGTTTTCTGGAGAAAGAGGCGCAGCAGCAGCAGTCCCAGCGCCGCGTCGAGCACGTGGCTGTTGACAAACCCGACGGGCTCTACGCCGGGCTGCATCTGGTACAGCAACACCTCGGCGGTGAGGCCGGCGGCCACCAGCCCTACCGTCGTGTAGAGCAGCAGCAGCCCCACGAGCACAGCCGCCAGCCAGTACAGGCGCGGGCGCGGCTGGCGTCGCCACCGGAGGTAGTGGTGGTGGAAAAGGGCGCGGTACAACACAGTTGATTAGCCCTCGGCCAGCAGCAGGTCCACCGTGCGCGTTTCCGGGTTGGCGGCGGCTACCGAGACCCGCAGCGTGTCGCCGGGGCGGAAGCGGCGGCCGTGGTGCTTACCTACGAGCGTGTAGCGACGCTCGTCGTACTCGTAGCGGTCATCGCGCAGGTCGCGCACGTGCAGCAGCCCCTCCACGAGCACGTCCGAGATCTCGACAAAGATGCCGAACTTGGCCACGCCGCTCACGACGCCCTCGAACACGTCGCCCACGTGCCCCTGCAGGTACTCGATCTGCTTGAGCTTGACGGATTCGCGCTCGGCTTCTGTGGCTGCCTTCTCGCGCTCCGACAGGTGCAGACCCTGCGATTCCAGCTTCTCCATCTCGGCGTCCGGCCCGCCCGCGAGGTACTGCTTCGTCAGCCGGTGCACGATGAGGTCGGGGTAGCGGCGAATGGGGGAGGTGAAGTGCGTGTAGTGCGAAAAGCCCAGCCCGTAGTGCCCGGCGTTGTGGGGGCTGTACTTGGCCTTCGACATCGAGCGCAGCGCCGCACTCGTCACGACGATGCTTTCGGGCGTGCCCTGCACTTCGTTCAGCAACCTGTTGAGATCGTGGGAGGTGACGTTGCCCTCGGTAAGCGGCAGCTTGAGGCCGAAGGCACGCACGTACTCGGCGAGGGCCTGGATGCGCTCGGCGTCGGGCGGCTCGTGGATGCGGTACATCATCGGGCGCTTCTGGCTTTCCAGTGCCACGGCGCGGTTGGCCAGCAGCATGAACTCCTCGATGAGGCGGTGGCTGGCCATGCGCTCCTTGCGGTACACGCCCGTCGCGTGGCCCTCTTCGTGCAGCACGATGCGCACTTCGGGCAGGTCGAAGTCGATCGAGCCCTCGGCCATGCGCTTTTTCGTCAGCGTGGCCGCCAGCGCGGCGGCGCGGCGGAGGTCGCCGGCGTATTCGTGCTCGGCCTGGCCTTCGAGGATCGTCTGCGCCTCTTCGTAGGAAAAGCGGGCGTGCGAATGGATCACCGTTTCGGCGATTTTCCACGACCGGAGCGTGCCGTCCGGCCCGACGCGCATGATGCACGAGTAGGTGAGGCTGTCCTCGTGGGGCGCGAGCGAGCAGACGCGGTTGGAGAGCTTTTCGGGCAGCATCGGAATGACGCGGTCCACCAGGTACACGCTCGTGCCGCGCGCGTACGCCTCGGCGTCGAGCGCCGTGCCGGGGCGGACGTAGTGGCTCACGTCGGCAATGTGGACGCCCACCTCCACGTCGCCGTTTTCGAGCGGGGTTACGTGGATGGCGTCGTCGAAGTCCTTGGCATCTACGGGGTCGATGGTGAAGATGCGCGACTGGCGCAGGTCGAGCCGCCGTTTGATTTCCTCGTCGGCGATGGTGTCCGGCAGGGCTTCAGACTCGGCGAGGGCTTCTTCGGGGAAGTCGCTGCGCACGTCGAGGGCGAGCGCGAGCGCGAGCACGCGCACCTCGGGATCGTCCGAATGCCCCAGAACCTGCAAAATGCGCCCGCTGGGCATGATCTCGCCCTTTTCGAACTGGTCGAGCGACACGATCACCTTGTCGCCGTCTTTCGCCGCTCCGATGCCTTCCGGCCCCACGAACACGTCGTAGCGGAAGCGCGGCTCGTCGGGTTTGACGACGCCGCTCTTGCCCCTGAGCTTGAACGTGCCGACCACCTGGCTGCGCCCGCGCGAAACGACGCGCACGACGGCGGCTTCGGGCCGCTGGTCGCCGGGCGGGCTCTGAATTTTGACCTCTACGGTGTCGCCGTCGAGGGCGTTTTTCATCGCGTCGGGCGGCACGAACAGGTCGGTCGCGCGGCCTTCGACGAGGACGAAGCCGTAGCCCTGCGGATGTACCGTGAGGCGGCCCGTAGCCTCTTCGGGCGCGCTGCGGTAGCTGAACTGGGTGCCCTTGCGGACGATCTTGCCGTCGTCGGCGAGGGCGTGGAGCGTTTCCATGAAACGCTTGAAGCGCTTGTTGTCGCGGATGTCGAGCTGGCGCGCGATCTCCTTTGCGCGGAAGGTGCGGTTGCCGCTGTTGCGCAGGAGGCGCAGAATGCTGGAGGCGAGGGCGTCTTGGTCGGCCAAAAGGGTGGGGGAGTAGATTACTGGGAGGCGATGGGTTCGGGCGGAGCGCTCTGACCCGTCAGGCGACGCCAGAAAGCACCCCACGACGTGAACTGCGTTTTGTACGAAAGCCCCGCGCCCGTCGAGGCCGTCACGACGCGTTGCAGCACGTCCTCTTCGCGGCGGTAGAACACTTCGACGGAGACAGCGCGGCTCAGCCGTACTTCTACCACAAACTCCCCTTGCAGGCCCTGGGGTTCGTCGGGCGCGTTATCGGTGCGCAACAACCCCGACCCTCTGATGACGAGCCGTTCGTCGAGCAGGCGCAGCGCGATGCCGTAGGTGAGGTCGAGGTCGGTGGCCCGCTCGCCCTGCACGCCCAGGTTGAAGTCCACACCGGGCAGTACGGCGGCGAGATAGCGGTTGAGCTGGGTGGCAACGAGTTGCGAGAGACTGGCAAAGGCAAAGCGGTTGCCCGTTGCAGAAAGGGTTTCGGTAGAACCAGCGTCGGTAAGCGAGGTGGTGAGCAGGAACGAGTTGGTGAGCAGCACACTCGTTGCATATTCGGC
>CBDUBO010000338.1:0-3639 GCA_965365405.1 uncultured Rhodothermales bacterium
GTAAACAGGTGGCGTTGCCCTCCCCATCGGCACGATCCGAGGTGGACTTAAACCGCCCCGCCAATTTTTTTCACCGGCCCGCTGGGGCGGCACGTAGCGGTGCGGACGGCGAGGGGCGGCGAGCCACGTTTTCGTCCACCCGAAGCGTCTTTTCGCCCCACGTGCGCGGCACGTCGAGCACGCCCTGCCAGATGCTCGCATAACCCAGCCCCACGGCTTCGGGGCGCTTTTCGAGCCCGAAGTCCGAACCGCCCGCAACCCAGAAGGGTGGCACTTCTGCACCCTGTCCTCGCGCGCCGTACACCTCGCGGGCGACGACATAGAGCGCGTCGGCGTGGCGGCGGTGGACGTAGGTGCCTGGCACGTACCGGCCGTTCTCCACCACGGCCTCCATCCAGGCGCGGTAGTACGCCACCATTGCATCCGGCAGATTGGTGCTGTGTTCGACGTTGAGATAGAGGATCGTGCCCGGCACGAAGCCTTCGGCGGCTGCTTTCCGGACGGCATCGGCAGCGTCTATGCGGCCCTGCGCGGGCGTCAGGAGGGTGCGCGAGCACACGATGGGCGTGCCCGCCGTGGTGTCTGGCGGCGGCGCGCCTTCAAACACCTGCTGGCCCACGTACAGCACGGCCAGCCCCCATCCCATGCCTTCGAGCGCGGCGCGGCGTCCCGCCCACGAGCTATCGCGGTGGCAGGGTGCAGGCAGGTAGAACCCGACCCACTGGTAGGGTGAAGTGGCTTTCCAGGTCGCCATGAGTCCGTCGCCGGGGTACTGCCACGCGTCGAAGCCTGGATGGGCCGCCGGGGCGAAGGCGGCAGGCCGCGGCGCGGCGCACGACGCCAGCAGCAGTAAGGCAAGCAGGGTGAGAGAACTGGACTTCACAGGGGCGTGGAAAGGGTTGGCGTGCGGCCAACGGGCGGCGCCCCGCTCCGGTGCCCGGGTTGCCTGTCGCTTTCCATACGCGTTTCAGGAGCCGAAGCGCTTGGTGGCGGTGGCAGCGCCGCCCAGAACCCAGAACGCGCCATCCCGCCTTTCGACGCGTCCCTCCCCAATGCCTCGTTGCAGCACGAAGGCGTAGCGTGTCTGGAGCGAATCGAGCCGCGTGCTGCCCTGCTCAAGACGGTCCAACACGCCGTCCGCCTCGTTGTCGAGGGCGATGACGGGCTGTGGCTGCGCCGCTGCGATGCACACGAAACGGTTGAAGAGCTGGCCGTCGCGGCTGCGCAGGGTCTGGATGGTGCAGGCCCCGCCGGACAGTTCCACCGTGAAGGTGGGCGCCAACACCCGCTCCTGCCTTTTGCCCCGCGCCTCGGCCTGGGCGAGGCCAGCAGCATATACCTGGTTGGCCTGGGCCAGCGTCAGGTTGCCTGCCACGACGGTGTCGAGCCTGCCGTCCTGGTCGCGGTCGTCGGCACGCAGAAAGGGGTGGGCGCGGCGCAGCAGCACGTTGCCCTCGCCCACGATGGCCTCGGTGCTAATGATGGCGTAAGGCGTGCCCTCGTATTCAAAGGCGAACTGGCCCGTCGGCGGTGGCGGACGCGTGCCTGTGCAGGCGGCGATCCACAGCGCCGCCCCCACCGTCAGCCCCAGCGCCAGGCGCGTTGCCATAGTCCCTCTCGCGTAAAGCCCATCGCTACAGCTAAAGCTATCGTGCGCCGCATCTTAGGGCAACACCCGATTGTTTTACCTGGCATTGTTCAGCCAGAGCAGCCTGCCGGGGTGCCGCATGTCCCAAGCGGCCAGCGCGCCGGAGGTGTTTCTGGAGGCGATCCGTCAGGCCGAGGGGCAGGCGGCAACCGCCTGAGTTTTCCGCGCTACTCGGCGTAGATCATTTTGCGCGTCATGCCGCCATCCACCACGAACTGCGCGCCCGTGACGAAGCCGCTCTCGCCGTAGAGCAGGAAGTGCGCCAGCGCCCCCACGTCTTCGGGCCGCCCCACGCGCCCCGCCGGGTGCTGCTGGTGGTCTATGGGCCGCAGCGGCTCCACCTCGCCCGCGCCGTGCTGCCACGCCCGCACGTCGATCCAGCCGGGCAGAATCGTGTTCACGCGCACGTCCGGCCCCAGGCTGATGGCGAGCGCCTGCCCCAGCGCGACGAGCCCGCCTTTCGAGGCGCTGTACGCCTCGGTGTCGGGCTCGGCCTGGAGCGCCCGCGTCGAGGCGACGTTGACGATGGCCCCTCTCGCTTTTCGCAGGTGCGGCGCGGCGTGCTTGGCCATCAGAAACGCGCCCGTCAGGTTGGTCGAAAGCGTGCGGTGCCAGGATTCAAGCGAGAGGCTTTCGAGCGGCGCGTTTTCCGGGTCGGCAATGCCCGCGTTGTTGACGAGCCCGTCGAGCCGCCCGAACTGCTCCACGGCCGCGGCGACGGCGCGCTGCACGTCCTTCTCGTCCGCCACGTCGCAATAGACGAACTGGACAGGTCCGAGCCCGGCGTAGGCCAGCAGATCCTGACCGCCCTCCCTGTCCGTGTCGGCGGCGACGACGGCCCCGCCCTGTTTGAGCAGGTGCTGCACCAAGCACCGCCCGATGCCGTTCGCGCCGCCTGTGACGAGTGTTACCTTGCGTGTGTGCATACGTGTCTGTATTTGTTCTGCGTTTGCGCTTGCAACCCCCGACACCAACCCGCCTCCGCGGCATTCTGCCCCGATGAAACGCAACTCTTTTGCCGTCCTGTTGCTGGCCGCGCTCGCGCTGCCCGCGCAGGCCCAGACGACTTCTACCTACCCGATGGCCAAGCAGCAACCCTTTGAAATCGAAACGCACGGCATCAAGCGTGTGGATCCTTACTACTGGCTCAAGGAGCGCGAAGACCCCGAGGTCATCTCCTACCTCAACGCCGAGAATGCCTACACCGCCGAGCAGATGGCGCACCTCCAGAACCTGGAGACGCACCTGTTCGACGAGATGGTGGCCCGCATCAAGCAGGACGACGCCTCGGTGCCCTATCTCGACAACGGCTACTGGTACTACACGCGCTTCGAGGAGGGCCAGGAGTACCCCATCTACGCCCGCAAAAAGGGCTCGCTCGAAGCGCCCGAGCAGGTCATGCTCAACGTGAATGAGTTGGCCGAGGGGCACGGCTTCTACCAGGTGATGGGCTTCTCGGTAAGCGAGGACGGCAAGTGGCTCGCCTTTGCCGCCGACACTGTGGGCCGCCGCATCTCCACGCTCCACTTCAAAAACCTGGAGACGGGCGAGGTGATGCCCGAAGAAATCTTCCCCACCACGGGCAACGTCGTCTGGGCCAACGACAACAAAACCGTGTTCTACGGCCGCCAGGACGTGAACACGCTCCGTTCCTACCAGGTGCTGCGCCACACCGTGGGCACCGCTGCCGAAGCCGACGCGGTGGTGTTCCAGGAGGACGACGACGAGTTCTTCTCGTTCGTGCGCAAAACCAAGAGCGGCCGCTACCTGCTCATCGGCTCCAACCAGACGCTCTCGAACGAGTGGCGCTACCTGTCCGCCGACACGCCCACAGGCCAGTGGCAGACGTTCGCGCCCCGCGAGCGCGGCCACGAGTACAGCATCGACCACTTCGGGGACGATTTCTACGTTTACACCAACGAGGGCGGCGCGACCAACTTCAAGCTGATGAAGACGCCCGTGGCGGCCACGGCGCGCGCCAACTGGCAGAC
>CBDUBO010000339.1:0-3639 GCA_965365405.1 uncultured Rhodothermales bacterium
ATCGTGGCCCTGCACGACGGGCCCGCGATGGCCGGGCGCATCGGGCCGATGCTGGACGTGCTGCTGCCCCGCCTCCAAGCCGAAGGGTGGCGGTTGGCCGCGCTGCCCCTTCAGCCCACCGCTGAGCCATAGTCCGGCCCGGCTACCACCGAGAGCGCGTCCGGGAGAATGCGGAAAGCGATGGGCTTTTCCGAGAGCAGCTCGCCGTCTACGTTGAAGTAGAGGCCGGGTGTGGAGCGGATGGTCACGGTGCGCGCCTGGTGCCGCTCGATAAACGGACTGGCCATGTGCTCGCCCGCCACGAAGCGCGCCGCGAGCGCCGTCATGTCGAGCGCGTCGCCCGCGCGCACCACGATCACGTCCAGCAGCCCGTCGTCCAGTCGGGCCAGCGGTGCCACCACTTTGCCCCCCGCCACCGACCGCCCGTTGGCGACGAACAGGTTGAAGGCATCGACGCGCCGCTCCTCGCCGTCCAGACACAGGTACGTCTCGTAGGATTCGAGTTCGGGCAGCACGTTGATGGCCCCCAGCAGATACGCGAGCGGACCCCACTGCTTTTTGAACTCTTGCGTCAGCGCCTCGCCCACCTCGCCCGAAAAGCCGCCCGCCGCCACGTTGACGCCGTAGCGCTTGAAGCCGTCCTGCTCTACCTCGAACACGTCCAGCGGCACGGTGCGCCCGGCCAGCAGCGTTTCGACCGCGCTACCGGCCTTGAGCGGCAGGCAAAGCGTGCGCGCCAGGTCGTTGCCCGTACCGAAGGGCAGAATGCCCAGCGCGGGGCGCGGGGCGTCGAGGTGCATCAGCCCGTTCACGACTTCGTTCACCGTGCCGTCGCCGCCGACGGCCACGACGGGGCTGAAGCCTTCGATGCCCGCCTGCCGCGCCAGCAGTTCAGCGTGGCCCTCGCCCTCGGTGTGCCAGCACAGGCCGCCTGCAGCCTCAACCTGGGGCAGAATCTCCTGAAAAAGCGCGTAGGAGCCGCTGTTGGGGTTGAGGATGCAGCAGGGTTTCATAGTGTTGGAGGTGGGAGCCTGGAGGTTCGAGAGGGGTCGTGCTTTCCAACCTCCAATCTCTATTCTCCAGCTTCAGCAGGCCGGCGCGGCGCGTGGCGCGAATGCTTGTCGTAGAACGGGTTTTCCGGTGGGCGTTCGAGGCCCATGGCGATGCGGCTGTAGCGGACGTAGTTGGCAGCGTTGGCGCGCACCATCTCCACCTCCTCGTCGGTAAGCGTACGCACGGCCCGCGCCGGACTGCCCACGACGAGGTGGCGCGGGGGGATTTTTGTCCGCCCCGTCACGAGTGCCCGCGCGCCGATGAGGCAGTCCTCGCCGATGTCGCAGTGGTCGAGCAGCACGGCCCCCATGCCGATGAGCGCCCGCCCGCGCACCGTACAGCCGTGGATGATGGCCCCGTGCCCGACCGTCACGTCGTCGCCGATCCACGTGGGTGCCGTGCCGTTGGTGACGTGGATGATGGCCCCATCCTGCACGTTTGTCCGGTCGCCCAGGTGAATCCAGTGGACGTCGCCCCGGATCACGGCCCCGTACCACACGCTTGCCTCCCGCCCCAGCGTCACGTCCCCGATAACGGTGGCGTTGGGGGCGATAAAGACGGATTCGTCGAATTGTGGAAAGGCGTCGAGGTAGGGCGCGATCATGGCGGGCCGGAAGGAGGCGAGAACAGGTGCCCAATGGGGCGTAGTCGCCTCCTTACTGCGCGCGCCGTCCCAGCGTTTCAGGGTGCCCCTGTAGCTGGATGCCGACGGTGTTGCCTGCCGCGTCCCGCACGAATTCCCACGTCAGATCCTGGCAGCAAAAGTAGAACACGGTCTCCGACCCGGCGATGAGCGGCTCGCTGCCGCCCGCGCCTTCCGGCTCCAGGTGCAGTTGTCCCTGTTCAAGCGTGACGTGCAGCCGTCCGAAGCCGGAATCGTAGATGCCCACGTGCCGCGCCAGCACCGAATCCGGAACGGTGGCCGTCGGGCGTGGCAGGGGCATGGCGAAGGACTCGCCGTTCCAGATGGCCATCAGCGCGATCAGGATGGGGGTGCGGTAGACACCGTCTCCCGGCATCAGCAGCGCGTAGGTCGTACCCGGCGACGACGCGCCCGTACGCTCACGGTAAAGGGCCGTCTTGGCCTTTGCGCCTTCGCCGAAGTGCCCCACGAGCGGGCGCGGGTCGGTCGTGAGAAACCGCCCGAACACGTAGCGGCTGGTGTCCCCAGTGGACAGCACGGGCGGGCGCAGGGCAGCCCACACGAGCGAATCCGGCACGATGCGGCCCGACCAGAAGGCCGCGTCGAACGCGAGCAGATCGGCCGCCGAGGCGTGCACCGCCTCGCCCCCTCCCCCGACCCACGCCGCCCACTCGATCTCGCCCGATGTGCCCGTGGTCGCATCGTGCATCCCGGCCGGCGCGAACACGCGCTCGCGCATCACCTGGGAATACGGTTGACCCGCGACGGCCTCGACGAGGGCGGCGAGGGTTTCGTAGTTGGCATTGTCGTAGTCGAAGGCCGTGCCGGGCGGGTGGACGAGGCCGGGGCGGTGCGTCGCCACCAGGGCGAGCAGATCGGCGGTCGTCACAGGGCGCGACGGGTCGCGGTGCGCAGTCAGCATGGTGAGGAAGTGCAGCCCTGCCGTCTGGTCGAGGAGGTGGCGCACCGTCACGTCGGGATAGGGCCACGGGTCGAGATAGCGCGCCACGGGCGCGTCGAGGGCGATTCGGCCCTCGGCGACGAGCGACAGAGCTGCTGCCGCCGTCATGGCTTTCGACACCGACGCGAGCGGGATAGGCGTATGGAGGGTGACGGGCTTCCCCTCATAGTCGCCGGCTGCAAACCGGTATACCAACTGCCCCTGTGCATCGGAGATGGCGAACACCCCGCTGAAAAGACCGTCCGCGTGGAGAACCTGTAATACGGAATCCAGCCGGGCCGCCCGCAGGAGCGGCGTCTGCGCCTGTAGCGGCGCACAGGCGAGCAGAAAGCACAGCGCGGAAAGGAGGCGAGGCAGCAGATGCATCGGTCGGATATTTTTGGAAGCCTGTTTGCCTCCAAGACCGAAGCAGCCGGCGAAAGTTGCCCGTCGGGCCGGTGTGCCTTTCGCCGCGTCAGTCCAGCAGTCGCTTCAACTCCGCCAGCTTCAGCAGCGCCTGGATGGGCGTGAGGGCGTTGGGCTCGACCTTTTCGAGCGCGTCGCGCAGTTCGAGCAGGCGCGGGTCGGGGGGCGGCACGGAGGGCTGGAACAGCGCCATCTGCACTTCGGGCAGCGCGGCAGGCCGTGCGGCCTTGCGGGCGCGGGCGGGCGCGCCGTCACCGCCGGAGGGCACGTCCGGCGCGTCGTGCCCCGCATCGCCCACGGCCACGTGCTGCTTTTCGAGGTGCGCAAGAATCTGGCGGGCGCGCCGGATGACGGGTTCTGGGAGCCCGGCCATGCGTGCCACCTCGATGCCGTACGAGTGGTCCGCGCCGCCCTCTACGAGCTTCCTCAGAAAGATCACCTTGCCCTCGTGCTCCTGCACCTGCACGCGGGCCGAATCGAGCCGGGGCAGGCGCTCGGCCAGTTCGTTCAGTTCGTGGTAGTGCGTGGCGAAAAGCGTGCGCGCCTGCAGTTCGGGCCTTTCGTGCAGGTACTCGAC
>CBDUBO010000340.1:0-3633 GCA_965365405.1 uncultured Rhodothermales bacterium
GGGTCGAGGTAGCCGCCGAGGTCGCTGCGGAGGTCGGTCGCCACGTTGGTGGTGGGCGCGTCGCCGTTGGCAACGTGGGTGGCGCCCCGCTGCGGGTCGTCGGCGTTGAGGCGGTCGATGGCGCTGAAAAGCGCGTGGCGCTGCATCTGGCCGGAGATGTAGACGCGCCCGTCCGGGCGGCGCTTGATGGAGGAGGCGTTGCCGAGCAGTTTCTCGCCGCGGTTGGCGGCGTGGTCGCTCATCGGCGCGAGAAGGGTGACGGTGATGGACTTGATGGTCATGGCGCTTGGGGTTCAGAGGGAGAGAGGGGTCAGGCGAGGTCTTCGGGAGCGAGTTCCACAGGCGGCGCCTCGCCGGGCGCGCTGCCTGCGGCATCCGCTGCGCTGCTCGCGGCATCCGCTGCGCCGCCTCGCTCGGACTTCGGCGTCCACGTGCCGAGGCGCATAAAGGCCGTCACGAGGTTTTGCGCGTCGCCAAGCGCAATGGTCTCGGCAGCGACGGCTTCCATGAAAGCACCGGCCTCGGGGGGGAGGTCGAAGCCGGTGAGCCTGCCGGCGCGGCTGCCCACCTTGGCGAGCAACTCGGGGCCGTTCTTGGCGCTCTGCACGGCGCTCTCGAACTCGACGAGGGCGCGCTGTTTGTAGTCGTCGAGGCTACGCAGGGCGTTGCCACGCTTCCGCTCGTCGTCTCCGACTTCGGACTTGGCGGCGAAAAAGGCGGCACGGTTGAGCGCAGCCCCGTAGGCGCGGGCCGATTCAACGAGGTCGGGCGGAACGTTCATGGCGTCAGAGGTGAAGTAGGTGTCGAAGACGGGGGCTAGCTCGGGCGGGTATTCGGTGCGGAAGGCGAGAAAGTCGCGGAACGCGGGGCGCGTGAAGAGCCGCAGGAAGCGGTCGGTCATGGTGCGGAAGAGGAGCACCTTGGGGTCGTCCCACGTGCTCACGCCGAAGGGCCGGACGCGGCGGAGTGCGCGCAGCATGGCTCCCAGGTCGTGCCGCAGGGCGAGCCGGGCCAGGTGGTGCCCGAAGCGTTCCTGGTGCGTGCCGTCGTAGGAGACGATGTAGAGCGGGCGTTGGGCGAGCAGGCCAAGCACGCGCTGCGCCTGCTCGCCCCGATCCCCGGCGTGCCGCGCCCACCACCCGATGGCTGCCACGAGCGCCGTTGCGCCCAGCGCGCCGTCAGGCGGGGCCTCAGGAAAAGTCCCGTTGTGGAGGCGCGGACGGTGGTAGCCTCCTTTCTTCGGGACAGGCACGCTCATCACCTGCTCGTCGCTCGTGTAGAGGCCGCGCATCCGCCGGTAGAGGTCGACAAACTGCACGAGCGGGGAGGTCGTGGCGCCTGTGGCCTCGTCGCGCAAAAACAACGGGAGGTCGGGAATGAGGGCAGCCGTCGCCCCGGCCCACGAAGCGGGCTTGTCAGGCGTAACCGTCGTGAGCGCCGTGAGGGCTGCGCGCAGGAGGGTCGTGCGGGGGTCGCTGAGGGATGCCGTGCCGGAGTTCGTCTTTGCCGTCAGCGGTGCAAAGGTGCGCTGTAGCGGCGCTGGTTTGCCAGGATCCTCGCCGCCCGCGAGCGCATCGCGGAACGCCTCGACCGTTTTCACGAGCGATGCCGCCGAACCGTCCGACGTGATGATGTGCGGAGCGAGATAGAACCCTCTTGCCGCCACTTGCCCGCTGGCCGAGCCAGGAGCCAGATCTTCCGCTTTGACGTAGGTGAATGCTAACGTCTCCGTCGCCTCCATCCTGGGGTCGTCCGTGGTATAGACCATGAACGTGGCGCGGGCGTGGTCGAGCTTTTCCGCCGCCAGCGCGGCGATGCGGGCCTCGTCAACCGCGCCGGGGTCGAAATTCTGAAGGCTCAGTTCGCCCGACTCGGCGAGGTCTGCCAGAGCGACCGCCACGGCGTAGCGGGGGTAAGGGTGAAGTCCGTTCCAGTCCATCACAGCACCTCCCAGCGGGCTTCGACCCAGCCGTCGTTCGAGCCGAGGTAGAGCGGTGCCGCTGGATCTTCGAGCGCAGCAGCGAGCAGGCCGGACACGGCGGGCGTCGCGCTGGCCGCGAAGCGGTATGGACCATCGGGCACGATGTATTCGCGCGGCGTCGGGCTTACGAAGTAGTAAGGGAAGCGGGGCTTCATCGCTGTCTGGAATACCGTCTCGCCCGGCGCAACCCCCTTGTCCACCTGCTCGGGCGTCGCGTGGGTAGCCTCTGCTTTCGAGACCAGCTTTACCTCTTTCGATTTCAGCAGGGTGACGAGAGGCTCCAGCCCCGCGTCGTAGTGCCGACTGCCGCCCCAGAAGTCGTCGTCGCGGTGGGCCTGGCGTGCCCACAGATCGTCGTAGCTATCGACGGGCGGGAGGTCTCGCACGCCGTCGAATGCAAGATGGTTGGAGAGAAGCGGTATGTACCCCGAGTCTGAACCCTCAGGGGCACCATTCAACCACGGGGTGGCCGCCCACTCGGAGTTGCGGTGCAGCTTTTTAGCCTGCTTCTGCAATGCTTTGAGCAACGCCTTTCGCTCGGCAGTTCCGAAATGCCAGCCGAGGGCGTTTTCCACGAGGCCGTAGAGCATGGCATCGGTGGGAGCAGGATTACTGCGGTAGTAATAGCCCGGCTGCGCCGAAACCATTGAGAGCGGAGCAAGCACCTCGACCGTGAGCAGGCCGCGCACGGTACGCTCAGGGGGTTCGAGGAGAAAGGAGAAGTCAGGCATGCGCGTGAGGGAGAAAAGAGCGCCTGGAGCCGAGCAGAGGGCTTGGAGCCGATGAATGTTATCGAAGGGCACCCAGCCCCATCCCGGTCAGCTCGCCGACGCCGACGAGCCACGCAGCCTGCACGGCTTCGGGCGTGCCTCTGACGATGACAGGGCACTCGCTCGTGCGGTATTCGACCCCCCTTACGTTGACCATCTTCGTGCGTGCTTTCTCGAACGATTGGTCAAACTCAACCCGCGCATCTGAAGGGTCAATTCCGAGTGCTGCGAGCTTGGAAAGAAAGGTTCGCGTCAGCGTCCTGCCAGCGGCAGGGTCTCGAAAGGTGAGGTGGTCGCGTCCGCCGTCGTCTCGGGTTTGCCGGGTCAGCACCGGGCCGTCCACGAAGAAGCGGGCGGCCGTTCCGAGCGCGGGCGGCCGTAGGCTCTGCACCTCTATGACACGCATTCCAAAAATCGCGAGGGGGTCGCCGAGAATGCCACGGCGCGCCCGTGCTGCTGCTGCCGGGTCGGCAAACGAAATACGCCACCCGGCACCTGCCGGAAAGTGTAGCGCGCCGCTGCGGGGCCTGGCCCCTGAGAGCCATCCGAAACTGTAGAGCGAAAGCCCGTCATGCTCTGCGTTTTCCTCGCCAAGCCACTTGTGGAGTACGCCGGTCAGGTTCGGGAGGTGGTCGAACGGAACAGGCCCCGTGCTGGGAGAGAGGCGAAGGTGCAGGCGCATGATAAGGGAGTAGTTAAAACGGCTACACAGCGTACTTCAAGGGCTTTCAAAACGCAAGACGCCAACGGTTCAATCGTACATCTCAGCCGCAGCGCGGTGGGCGTCGGCCACCTGGCGTGCCAGCGGCTCTGGCTGCAGCACCCGCACCTTCGCGCCCCACGAAAGCACCCACGCGCAGACGGCCCCGAGCCCTTCCACCT
>CBDUBO010000341.1:0-3630 GCA_965365405.1 uncultured Rhodothermales bacterium
ACCACGACCCGCGCCTGCTGCGCCATCTGGAAGCTGCTGGACTGCTGCCCGGCGCAGACGTAGTGGTGGTGCGGCGCGAGCAAGACGGTAGCCTGCGTCTGCGCACCGAGCACGAAGTCCACCTGCCCGCCGAAGCTGCCGCGCACGTTTTCGTCGCCGAGAGCACGTCGCCCCGCGTGGCGGCTCGCTGAAGGCTCAGTAGCGGATGCGACTGGTGGCCTGCTGCCACGTCTCGAAGGGCCGCAGCGCATCGGCAGCGGGTAGGTGCGTCATGGGAATACGCCGCACCTCGGGGGCGCGGGCGATCTCGGCGTAGATGAACTCGTCGTCGAAGCCGGCGCGGGCGGCGTCGTAGCGTGTGGCGGCGTAAAAGACGCGGGCCGGGCGGGCCCAGTAGATCGCACCCAGGCACATCGGGCACGGCTCGCAGCTCGTGTAGAGGTCGCAGCCGTCGAGTTGAAACACATCCAGCCGGGCGCAGGCATCGCGGATGGCGAGCACCTCGGCGTGGGCCGTCGGGTCGTTCTGCGCAGTGACGCGGTTGGCCCCCTCGCCCACGATCTCGCCCTCGCGTACCACGATGGCCCCGAACGGACCACCGCCGCGCGCCACATTCTCGGCGGCGAGTTCGACGGCGCGACGCATAAAAAGCGGGTTCATGGGATTTGGGATTTCAGAAGGGGAATTGCGGAAGTTGAGATGCGGATTTGCAGTGGGAAGCTGTGCTCTCCGAAATCCGAAATCGTAAATCCAAAACCTCTCTACTCCAGCGCAGGCAGACCGTCAAGAAACACGATCTGCCCCTCGCTGTCCACCCGGTACACGAAATGCTGGCGCCCGTTGGTGACGAGCATCACGTCCGCGCCGAGCACCTGGTTGTAGCGCGCCACCTGCTCGAACGTGGCCTGGCTGAGGGCGACACCGGGCGCTTTGCACTCGACGAGCAGGCGGGCGCGCCCGTCGCGTCCGTAGAGCACGAGGTCGGCGCGGCGCGCCTGGCCGAGGTACGAAAATCCTTTCTCGACGGCCACGCGCGCGGCGGAGACGCCGTACCCCTGCACGAGCATCTGGGCCACGTGCTGGCGCACCCACTCCTCCGGGGTCAGGCGCACCCACCGCTTGCGGATCTCGTCGAAAATCTCCTGCTTGCCGCCCGCGGTGCGGGTCTGGAGCGGGTAGGCCGGCAGGTCGAGCGCTTCAGCCACGGCGGCCTCGCGTGGTGGGCCGTGCCGGCTGCTCGTCGTATCCCGTCATCTCCACGTAGCCCCGCCCCGTCAGCCCGTCTGGCCCCTCCACGCGCACCGCGCCTTCCCAGTAGCGGACGGAGACGTTGAGCTCCTGATCGTCGAGCAGGGGTGTGATGCGCAGCGTGAGGTTTTCGTCCGGCACGCGGAGCGTCCAGCCGGCCGGGTAGCGCGCCTGCGAGTGCGGACTCGTCCACGTCCGCGTTACGTCGAGGGCCACGTCGTCGCGGGAGAGGCGGCGGGCCGCGCCGCCGTCAGCTACGAGGGTGCCCTTGCTGAACGCGCTGACCTGCCCGCCCCTTTCGCGAAGCTGGTAGTACATCAGTTCGCGCCCGTCGGAGAGTTGGAGGGCGAACCAGTCCCATCCCACCTGGCTGCTGTCGAGGGCGGACGTGCTCCACTCCCGGTCCATCCACGCCCGCCCGCTGACGGGAAACGTACCGCGCGGCGTCGTGACCTGTCCCGTGGCGGCCATCCGGGTGAGGGAATAGTAGTACGAGGCGTTGCCCGCGCCACGGCCCTTCTGGCTCAGCCCGCGATCGCCCTGGAGCACGAGCGGCTTTTCGGGCTGGAGATCGAGGCTGAGCGCCACGCCCGCTTCGGCGGCGCGGAGCGTCATGCGCGGCATCCCGTCCGCGCCCTCCGCCACCTGCCAGTCGTCCAGCCAGACGCGGAAGGGGGCGGCCTGCGCCCCCGCGAGGCCGGCGGCCCCGCGCCCGAAGCGCTCGAAGGCGTGAAACTGCTCCCCTGCGCCGTCGGTGACGGCGAAGTGGGCCATGTAGAGCTGCCGCGTGGCCCAGCCAGACGTGTCGCGCCGGGCCGTATCCGGCGGCGTGAGGGCGATGCGGAAAAGCGTCAGCTCGAAGCCGAATGGCTGATCTTGCGGCCCGTCGAGGTTGCCGGTGAAATACCACCACTCGGTCCGGAAGTCCGGGTGCGGGCCGTGGTCGGCGGGGAAGACGAACGGGCGCGGCGCGAGGGCGAGGGCGTAGCCAGCGGTATCGGCGCGCATGGCGTCGGCCAGCGAGAGGCGTTCCACGTCGGGCGTGGCCTCTCGCTGCACCACGAAGGCCAGCGCGGCCAGCGTGGCAAACGCGAGCGCGAGGGTCAGAACAAGCGTGCGGGGGCGCATGGAATGGTGGATTGCGGATTGGACGAACCACCCGCTCTCCATCAGGTGCCGCGCTGCATCCTGCACCTCGCATCATCGACTCCGCAATGCTCGGTTGCAACTCCAGAATTGACGATCACTCCTCTCGCAGGGCCCGCGCCGGGTTGGCCCGCGCCATCTTCCACGAAGGATAAAGGCCCGCCAGCAGCGCGGCGGCGACGGCAAGGGCCACGGCCCCGAGGAGGATGCCCGGCGAGAGGCTGAACTGAAGCGTCCACCCGAAGGAACGCCGGTTGATGACGTACACGAGCACGGCGGCCAGCACGAGTCCGAGTGGGACGGACAGCAGGCCGGCAACCAGCCCCATGAGGCCCGTCTGCGCCGTCACGAGCCGCCACAGCTCGCCGGGGGTGAGGCCCTGGGCGCGTAGCGTAGCCAGTTCGCGGGCACGCTCCAGTTGGAGGGCCATGAGCGCGCTCAAAACGCCCACGAAAGCGACGATGAGTGCCAGCAGCCGCAGCACACCTGTGATGGTGAATGTCCGGTCGAAGATGTCCATCGAATACTGCCGCAGGCCCCGGTTGGTGCGCAGGATGACGAACTGCTGCCCCTCCACCTGCGCCCGTGCCCGCGCCGCGAGCGTGTCCACGGGGACGCCCGGCGCGGCGTAGAGCGCCAGGCCGGAAACGCCCCGGTCGTTGAAAAGCGTTTCGTAGAGGCTGCGGTACATCAGCACCAGGCCCGCGTCGGAGCCGTAGTCGTAGTAAATCCCCGCGATGGGGAGCGTTCTCGGGCCCTGGTCGGTTTCGATGCGCAACGTTTGGCCCACGCGGAGTCGGTGGCGGAAGGCGAAAGGCTCGGAGACCAGGACGGCCTCGCCGGCCCGCACACGCGGCCACACCCTTTCAGGTCGGCCCTCTTTGAGCCCAAACGATGCCTCCTGCGCCGCGCCGCCGCCGATGGCGAGCACCTGCCCCGGCCCCACGCTCGTCTGCACGTCGAGGCTGCGCACGGTGTAGACAGCCGAGGCGCCCGGCGTGGACGCCAGCGCCTGCACGGCCTCGGGCGTCAGGCTCGCGTCGCCGCGGCGGGCCACGAGCGCGGGCGGCTGCGCGTACACGTCGGCCTGGAGCGCGCCTTCGAGCCAGACGACCACCGTCTGCCGGAACGAGCCGATCATCACGCCCACGCCGATGGTGGCGGCCACGGCTACGGCGAGCGCGGCCACGGCCACGGCGACGCGGCTCAGGTTGGCTTCGAGTCCGCCCGCCGCCA
>CBDUBO010000342.1:0-3619 GCA_965365405.1 uncultured Rhodothermales bacterium
TGATGGACCTCAACCTGCCCGTGCTCGACGGGCGCGAGGCCACGCGCCAGATCCGCGCCACGCCGGGCTTCGAGCAGACGCCCATCATCGCGCTCACCGCACACGCGCTTTCCGTGGACCGCGAGCAGGCCCTCGAGGCGGGCTGCAACGCCTACCACACCAAGCCCGTCGATCTTCCCGAACTGCTCGCGCAGATGGAAGCCCTGCTGGAAAAAGTGTAATGGGAGAAGCACATTGCTGGAAGGTTTCGGCTCCTTAAGGAGCGCGCCTGAGGCACGATAAAGCAGGCAAGGTCAGTTCGAATGCGGCCTATGTCTTGGCGTGCGCACCTGCGCTGCTGTTTCGTGCTCCTCCCAGCCCTCTTGCCTCTATGCGCTGCTTCACCGCTACCATCCTGCTTGTTTTTGCCCTTTTGCCCTTTGCCGCTCCCATGCAGGCGCAGCAGCCAGGCGACATCGTAATCACAGAAGTGCTCGTCAACCCGGGCGGTACAATCTCCGATGCCAACGGCGAGTGGTTCGAACTCCACAACAACACCCACTTCGCCATCGACCTCAAGGACTGGTTCGTGCAGGACTCTGCCGCCTCCGGACTGCGTCCAATGCACAAGATTGCCACGTCGCTCGTCGTGCCCGCACACGGCTTCGTGGTGCTGGGTAACACGACCAATACGACGAACAACGGGGGCGTCCCGGTGGACTACGCCTACGGCGCCGCGCTCACGCTTGCCAATAGTCTCGACGCCATTCGCATCATTGCGCCAGATAGCGCGACGATCATCGACCGGGTCAAGTACGCCTCGGCGGTAGTTTCGGCTCAGAACGGCGTCAGCCGAGAACTGAAGGACGTGACGCTCCACAACCACAACATGGACGGCGCGAACTGGGTCGATGCCGTCCCCGAAGCGGTCTACGGCCCCGGCGGACGCGGGACGCCGTGCGTGGCCGGGCAGACGACGGGCATGTTGCCGGTCGAACTCGTCTCGTTCCGCGTCGTCGCCGATGGGCAGGGTGCGGCGCTGACGTGGGAGACGGCTTCTGAGACGAACAATGCGGGCTTCGAGGTTGAATACCGCGCGGGCAGCGGCGCTTTCCGCTCCGTAGGTTTCGTGGTCGGACGCGGTACAACGGCTGAAACGTCCCGCTACCATCATACGCTCGAAGGGCTCGCTGCCGGGACGCACGTGTTCCGCCTGCGCCAGGTGGACTTTGACGGGGCGTTTGAGTACAGCCCGGAAGTCGAACTGTCGATCGAGGCCGACGGCCTCGCGCTGACACTACATACAAACCCCGCCCGCGACGAAATCCGTGGCAGTGTCTTCCTCCCCGATGGCCAACGCGCGCGCGTGGTGCTTTACGACGGCGTCGGACGGCGGGTGCTGACCCAGGAAGACGTGGCCGGTGCGTTTTCGCTCAACGTGACGGCCCTCTCGTCGGGCAGCTACGTGCTGCGCCTGGAAACGGGCCAGCAGGCTGTTACGCGGCGCATCGTTGTGCTTCGCTGATGCACACCATCGCACTCAGCGCCGGATGCGGTTGCCGATGACGAAGCCGAGCAAACCCGTCAGCGCGATGCTGATGAGCGTCTGGATGCCCGTGAGCACGTACACGGCCTGGTTGAGCGGCTCCAGCCCCACCCCTGGGCCCTCGGCCGAGGTCATGCTGATGAGGCTGAAGATGGCCGCGTCGATCAGTCCCTCCGTGGTGTCGAGCGTTACGATGGACTGATCCGCCATGCGCACGATGCTGCCCGTGAGGCCGTAGAGCACGGTAAAGGTGAGGTACACGAGCAGGACGGACAGGAGGGCGCGGGGCACGCTCTCGCCGTAGTCGCACAGCCACTCTACGAACTGATCGCGCGCGTAGTGGCCCTGGTGGCGGGCGGCGTCGCGCCAGCGCCCTTCGGCAAAGGCTTCGCGGGCGCGCGCCTGCGAGGCGCGCTTCTGCATCCGGCGGCGACGGCGGTAGGCCCACGAGGCCGACTCGGCATCCCCGAACTGCTCGAAGTTGCGTTCCAGCGTCAGGTAGGCTCCAGCCGCGCCTTCCCAGTCGCCCTCCACCTCTTCGCCCAGCGCCTCGCCGAGTTGGTTGCGCGAGAGCCGCGTGCGTTCCATCCACGCGCCGTTGAGAAACACGCCTTTGAGTTTGCACGCCGTGAGGTCAAGGTCTTGCAGGCGAGCCCCCTGAAGGTGCGCCTGCGTGAGGTTGGCTCCGGAAAGGCGCGTATCCAGAAGGTTGGCCCCGGAGAGGCGCGCGCGGTAGAGGTTGGCGTCGCGCAGGTCGGCGCGCTGCAAGTCGGCCCTGGACAGGTTGGCGCCGACGAGGGTGGCCTCGTGGAAGCGGGCGTCGCACAGGTTGGCCTCGGTAAGCGTGGCGTCGTCGAGGCGCGCGCCCCACAGGTCGGCCCCCTCCATATTGGCACTGTCGAGGGCGGCGCGTTCCAGGCGCGCAAACCGCAGCGACGCGCCGCGCGCGTCCATCTCTTCGAGCAGCGTGTCCTGCAGGTTGGCCCCGTTGAGGGCGGCTTTGTGCAGAATGGCGCCGGCGAGGTCGCTTTTCCTGAGGTCGGCTTCTTCGAGGTTGGCTTCGGTGAAGTCGGCGCCGCCCAGCACGGCGTCGGTGAGGTGGGAGCCGCGAAGCTGCGCGCCGCTGAGGTCCACCTGGCGCAGGTTGGCCCTTTTCAGATCGGCACCGGGAAGTTCGGAGCGGGTCAGGCGCACGCGCCCGCGCGATTCGTCCCACCACGCCGGGTGCGTGTCGCCGTCGCGCGTGAAGGGCTCCATCGCCTGGGGGCTCAGGTTGAGGCCCCGCAGCGGCGTGATGAACGCCTTGGGCGTGCGCAGGCGCAGCCGCCCGTCGGGGGAGGCTTCGATAAGCTGGAGCACGAGGCGCGCCCGCTCCGTCTCACTCGCCTCGGAAAGGGCACGGAAAACGGCAGGAGAAACCGTGCGGAGCTCAGCGTCGGTGGGCGGTCGCGTCATAGAGAGGAGAGGGGGGCAGGTCAGGCAACGCGGGCCGTCAGGAAGCGGTTGCGACAGGGGAAGAGGAGGTGGGGCGACGGACGAGAGGGCCGATGGCGAAGAGGCTATCCGGCCACCCAACACGCAATACCCGACACGCGCCGCGTGCCGAGCGGCTATCTTGGGGCAAACCCTGTACCGCCTGCCCATGCTTCGCTTTCTGCTCCTCATCTTCGCAATCGCGCTGCCGGCGCAGGCGCAACTCGCGCTCCGCGCCGACACCGTGTACACCATGGCCGGAGCCCCCATCCCCGACGGCGTGGTGCTCCTGCGCGACGGTAAGGTGGAGCGCGTGGGGCCGGCCAGCCGCGTGCGCATCCCGGCTGAATACCGCGTTATCGAAGGCCGAATCGTCACCCCCGGCCTGGTGGACGCCCGCTCTACCGTCGGGCTGTCGGGCATCCTCAACCAGCAGCAGGATCAGGATCAGCTCGAAACCTCCGAGGCTCTCCAGCCTGAACTGCGTGCCCTCGACGCGTACAACGGACGCGACACGCTGGTGGCATGGCTGCGCAGCCTGGGCGTCACTACCGTCCACACCGGCCCCAGCGCGGGCGCGCTCGCCAGCGGGCAGACGATGATCGTCAAGACGTGGCCGCA
>CBDUBO010000343.1:0-3611 GCA_965365405.1 uncultured Rhodothermales bacterium
GCGCGGCCCGGCAGGAACGCCATCTGGCGCTTGTAGAGGATGCGCCACGTTTCCTGGTCGGTCTCCGAATAGCCGGGGTAAAGAATCTCGTCGCCGATGGGCGGCGCACCGTCGAGCGTCTGCGGGATGCAGCGCGGGTCGAGTTCTTCGGCGTTGGCTTTCTCGTAGGCGGAAAGCAGCGGTTCTTCGGGCGCGGCGGTATTCATGGGTCGGAACGGATTCGGCGGAACGTACGGACTGGAACCGCTTCCGGTACGCTTGCTCTCCAACAGCGTTTCCCGATCAGAGGCGCGGCAACACGAGCGTGACGAGCATTACGACGACGAGCACGATGAGCACGACCGCGATGATGATGGAGGCGTAGCTTCGACCACCACGGTCGGGTTCGTGCGGGGTTTCGGGCTGGAAGGAGGTGGCCATTGGAAGGATTGGGCTGTGGGCAGCGCAATCTATCCCGCACGTGCCGCGCGGGCCGTAACCCTCTGGCAACGAGCCCAGCACCCTTCAAGGCAAGGCACCGGGCAACCCGTGCGGCGGCATCGTAGCTTGCAGCCGCTTCAACCGTTTCCTCCATGACGCGCCTCTTTCTATTCGCTCTGCTCGCCCTCGCGGCCTGCACACCTGCACCTGAACCCGCCGACACACCCGCCGCTGCGGACGAGCCAACCGTCGTGTATCTGGTCCGCCACGCCGAGAAAGCCGACGACGGCACGGCCGACCCGCCGCTCACCGATGTGGGCATTGCGCGGGCGCAGGCCCTCGCGGACTCGCTCGCAGACGCGGGCTTAGACGCCATCTTCGTCACCCATTTCCAGCGAACGGGCCTCACGGCGCAGCCCCTGGCCGAGCGGATCGGCCTGACGCCCGTCGTGATCCCGGCCACGGACGGCACAGACAGCCTCACTGCCCGCACCGCCCGGCAGATCCGGGCACTGCCTCCCGGCAGCCACGTGCTCGTCGTGGGCCACAGCAACACCATCGGCGCGCTCGTAGCGGCCCTCGGCGGGCCGCCCATGCAAGACCTGCCCGACTGCCAGTACGACTCCCTTTTCCAGGTGACGATGGCGGATACGGCGGCGGTGTTTGCGGCGCGCACCTACGGCCCTGTCCTCGAAGGCGAAGCCTGCGAAGTGCCGGAGATGGTCGAACTCTAACCCTGCCGCATGCCTGTGCCCGCTCGCCTCGCTGCCGTTTTTCTGTTCCTCTGCTGCGCCCTGCGCGCCCAGGCGCAACCCTTTACCTCGTCCAACCTGCCCCTCTTCGTGATCGACACGCAGGGACAGAACATCCCCGACGAACCCAAGATCACGGCGCGACTGGGGGTGGTGTGGCATGAAGACGGAAGGCGCAACGCCCTCGGCGACCCGTTCAACCATTACGACGGCTGGGTGGGCATCGAGCGGCGCGGCTCCACGTCGCAGACGCTCTCGCCCAAAAAACCGTACAGCATCGAAACGCGCGACGCGGCGGGCGAAGACCTGGGCGTGTCCCTCCTCGGACTGCCCGAAGAGGCCGACTGGGTGCTCATCGCGCCGTACTCGGACAAGTCGCTGATGCGTGACGTGCTGGCCTTCGAGGTTGCGCGCCGCACGGGTGCGTACGCCTCGCGCACGCGCTTCGTCGAACTCGTCCTCAACGGCCAGTACGAAGGCGTGTACGTGCTCGCCGAGAAGATCAAGCGGGACAAAAACCGCGTGGACATGGCCAACCTCAAAGAAGAGGACGTGGCCGGCGAGGAGGTGACGGGCGGCTACCTGCTCAAAATTGACAAGCGGACGGGCGGCGAGGTGGGCGGCTGGATGCTGCCACACCGCTCGGACACGGGCCACGAGGTCTTCATCCAGTACCACGACCCCAAGCCGTCCGAAATCCAGCCCGCGCAGGCGGCCTACATCCAGCAGTGGATGGCCGACTTCGAGGCGATGCTGCGGGCTCCGGACGCCGGGGCCCACCTCGAAACGTGGATCGACGTGGACTCGTGGATCAGCTTTCTCATCACCAACGAGGTCAGCCGCAACGTGGACGGTTACCGGCTGAGCAGCTTTATGTGGAAGGAGAAGGACAAAGGCAGCGTGCCGGGCAAGCTCTACATGGGCCCCGTCTGGGACTTCAACCTCGGCTTCGGCAACGCGGATTACTACGATGGGGCAAACACGAAAGGGTGGCAGGCAGATTTCGCCCAGCCCGGCGATGGCTTCCAGATGCCGTTCTGGTGGCGCGTCGTCCGCTCCAATCCGGCGTTCCAGGCGGCGCTGGGCCGCCGCTGGCAGAGCCTCCGGCAGGGCGCGCTCCACACCGACTCGCTCCTCGCCTTCGTGCAGGCGCAGCAGGCCCTGCTGGCCGAGGCGCAGGCGCGCAACTTTAATCGGTGGCCCGTGCTGGACACGTACGTGTGGCCCAATGCCTACGTGGGCGGCAGCTACACCGCCGAGATGCGGTACCTGCGCGACTGGCTGCAACAGCGCCTGGCATGGCTGGACGCGCAGATGCCCGCTGCCACGGCCACGACGCCCGATGCCGACTTCGCACCGCTCGCGCTCCATCTCGCGCCGCAGCCCGTGGCGGGCGCAGTCGCCACGCTCACCCTGGGCGGGTGGAGCGGCGACAGGGGCACCGTAGCCCTCTACGACGTGCTGGGACGGCGCGTGCTGACCTACGACGCGGCCCCTACCGTCACGCTCGCCGTGGATGGCCTCGCGCCGGGTTTGTACCTGCTGCGCATTGAAGCCGAAGGCCGGGCTGCCACGTTGCCGTTCGTGAAGGCGCGGTAGGCGTCAGCGCCCACCGGGGCGTAGGGCGGGCGTCGAGAAGGGCGGCGGCGTGACGGCGGGGGTGCCCTCCTGTTCCAGCAGGCGCAGCGCCTCCTGCACGGCGCGCTCCAACTGCGGATCGCGCCCCTCGGCCACCGACTTCGCGTCCAGCCGCACCTCGATGTCGGGCGCAATGCCCGTGTTCTCCCCGATCCAGACGTTGTTGACGGGGTCGAAGACGGCGTTGTCGGGCGCGGTGAGCGCGCCGCCATCTACGAGCGCGTAGTGCACGCTCGACTTGACGAGGCCGCCCCACGTGCGCGTGCCCACGAGGGGCCCGGCTTGTTGCTGCTTGAACACCCACGGAAAAAAGTCGCCGCCCGAACCAGCCAGTTCGTTGATGAGCAGCACCTTTGGCCCCAGCACGCCTGCGGGCAGGCGCATCGGCGTGCCGCCGGGCACCTCGTTGGTGATAGCCGCCCGTAGCCGCCGCGTCATCAGGTCCACCATGTAATCGTCCAGCAGGCCGCCGCCGTTGAAACGCTCGTCGATGACCGCGCCCTGCTTGTCCTGCTGCGCGAAGTAGTAGCGGTTGAACGAGACGACGCCCGGCCCGCCTGTGTTGGGCACCCACACGTAAGCCAGCTTGCCGCCCGAGAGTTCGTCCACGCGGCGGCGGTTATCCTCCACCCACGCCCGCTGCCGCAGCCCGTTCTCGCTGCGGATGGGTTCGACGGTTTCCGTCCACGCGCCTTTCATGCCCGGCCGGGTGTTGAGGTGCAGGATCGTCTGCCGGTTCGCCGTGCCGTCGAGCAGGCGGTACGGATCGTCGGCAGCAGTGAGGGGCACGCCGTCCACGCC
>CBDUBO010000344.1:0-3609 GCA_965365405.1 uncultured Rhodothermales bacterium
CAGCGATGGTGCGCAGCCTGTTCGTCGAAGCCCAGCAGTACCGCCGCAAGGGGCAGGAAGCAGCCACCGACACCACCAAAAAGCCTGCGCGTGACCTGCGCATGGAAGGGCTGGTAGAGGTGCTGGACGGGCGGCGCACCGTGCATTTCCACACCCACCGCCACGACGACGTGCTGACGGCGCTGCGGTTGGGGCGCGAGTTCGGCTTCACGCCTGTGCTACACCACGTCTCGGAAGCGTGGAAGGTGGCCGATGAGATCGCCGCCGCGGGCGCGCCCGCCTCCATCATCGTGCTCGACGCGCCGGGCGGCAAGCTCGAAGCCGTGGACATCAAGCTCGAAAACGGGGGCCTGCTCGAGAGGGCGGGCGCGGACGTGGCCATCCACACGGACGACTATATCACCGACTCGCGCCTGTTTCTGCGTTCGGCGGCACTCGCGGTGCGGGGCGGCATGAGCGAGGCCAAGGCGCTCGAAGCACTCACGCTGGCCGGCGCGCGGATGCTGGGCGTGGCCGAGCGGTTGGGTAGCCTGGAAAGGGGCAAAGACGCCGACTTCGTCGTGCTCTCGGGCCCGCCGTTCAGTGCCTACACGCGCGTGGAGCAGACGTGGGTGGAGGGCGTGCCCGTGTTCGACCGGCGGCAGGCGGCCGACCACGGCTTTGCCGTAGGTGGCTACCGCGTCTACGATCCGTCGCACAACCACCTGCACGGCGACGGCGAGCAGTAGCGGGCCCATCCTTTTGCCCGCACTGTGACAGTTTCGGGGTGGCCGGACGGCTCATTTTAGCGGCCCCTCACCTCGCTTCTCTCGCATGACGCAGGACACCGGCTCCGCCGCTGAAAACTCCGCGCTCGACGCCCTTCTCGACATCCTGCCCGATGTGCGCCTGCGCGTCCGTGGCAGCGGCACCATCACGGCGGCGCGCGGGCCTGCGGGCATGGCCACCGTCTTCGACCTGGACACGTCGGTTGGCAAATCGCTTGCGGAGGCGTTGCCGGCCGAGTTGGGCAGCCTCTTCAGCGAGGCCGTCGCCCGCGCGCTGGACACCGGCAGGGCCCAGAGCTTCTCGTACACTGTCACCATAAAGGGGCGCGAGTACGCGCGCGAGGCCCGCGTGGCCCGCAGCGCGCCCGACGAAGCACTTGTCCTCATCCGCGACTTGACGGCGCTGCACCGCTCGGAAGAGGCCCGCGAGGAGAGCGAGCAGCGTTTCCGCGCCATCTTCGAGGCGCAGTTCGAAGCCATCCTGCTGCTCGACACCGAGGGCCGCATCCTGGCCGCCAACCAGGCTGCGCGCGAACTGGCAGGCGTGCCCAGCCGGGGCAGCCTGGGCGTGCTGCTCTGGGAAGCCGTGCAGTGGGACGAAGAGTCGCGCCTGCTGCTGCAAGCCGCCGTCGAGAACGCTGCGCACGGCGATTTCACCCGCTACAACGCCGAGGCGCGCACCGCCGAGCGGCAGGTAAAAGTGCTCGACCTCTCCTTCAAGCCCGTCCGCGCCGACAGCGGGGCGGTGGACCTGGTCATCGTCGAGGGGCGCGACATCTCGGAAAACGTCCAGATTCGCCGCGAGATGGCGCGGATGCACGAAATGCAACAGGCGCTGCGCCAGAGCGAGGCTCGCTACCGTGCCCTTTTCCAGGCCGCCGGCGACGCCGTGCTCGTTTACCACATCGGCGACGATGGCGACCCCGAAAGGCTGCTCGACTTCAACGAGGCTGCCGTCGAACTCTACGGCTACTCGCGCGAGCAACTGCGCCGCATGACGGTGCGTGACCTGGTGGACCCGGCTGCGCTCCGCGTGGCGGACGCCATCCAGCGCCTGCGGGCCAACAGTACGGCGCGCTTCGACTCCGTACACGTGGCCAGAGACGGACGCCACATCCCCGTCGAAACGGTGGCCGAGCTTTTTCTCTTCAACGGACGCGAAACCGTGCTCGCCATCTGCCGCGACGTGACGGCGCGCAAGGCTACCGAGGAAGCGCTCTCGCGCGCCAAAGATGCCGCCGAGGCCGCCAGCCGCGCCAAGAGCGCGTTTCTGGCCAGCATGAGCCACGAACTGCGCACGCCGCTCAACGCCGTCATCGGTTACAGCGAGCTGCTCCAGGAAGAAGCCGAGGACGCCGGACAGCTCGACTTCCTGCCCGAACTCGAAAAAATCCGCGCGGCCGGGCGGCAGCTCCTCTCGCTCGTCAACGACGTGCTCGACCTGTCCAAGATCGAGGCGGGCAAGATGGAGCTTCACCTGTCGGCTTTCGACGTGTGCGCGCTCGCAGCCGAGGTGGCGGGCACCGTGCAGCCCCTCGTCGAGAAAAACAACAACCGCCTCACCTTCTCGTGCGAGGAAGGGATGGGCCTCATCCACGCCGACGCCATCAAGGTGCGGCAGGTGCTGTTCAACCTGCTGGGCAACGCCGCCAAGTTTACCTCGGAAGGCGAGATCAGCTTGCGCATCGGGCGCGACGCCGAAGCGGGCGAGGTCGTGATGGCGGTGCAGGACACCGGCATCGGCATGAACGAGGAGCAGGTGGCACACCTGTTCGAGGCGTTCTACCGGGGCGGCAATGGCACCATCATCCACGAAGGCACGGGCCTGGGCCTGGCCATCACGATGCGGCTACTGCGCCTGATGGGCGGGCAGATCAAAGTCGAGAGCGAGGTCGGCGTGGGTTCGGTGTTTACCGTCCGGCTGCCCTCGCAGATGGACCCGGCAGCGGCAGAACAGGAGCGCCTCGACTTCGACACCGAGGGGGACGCGGGCGCGCCCACGCACAGCGGCGACCGTACAGTGCTCGTCATCGACGACGACGAGGCGGCGCGCGACCTGCTCAGCCAGTACCTGCGCAAAGAAGGCTTTGGCGTCGTGACGGCGTCGAGTGGGGAGGAAGGGCTACACATTGCCCGCACCCTCCGGCCCGTCGCCATCACGACGGACGTGATGATGCCGGGCATGGACGGTTGGGACGTGCTGACGGCCATCAAGGACGACCCCGACCTGGCCGACACGCCCGTCGTGGTGATGACCATTGGCGGAGGTGCGCACCGGGCCTATGCCCTCGGCGCGGCCGAATTCATGACCAAGCCCATCAACCGGCACCGCCTGGCCAGCGTGCTGGCGCGCTTCTGCCCGGAGCCGGGCGGCTGCAGCATCCTCATCGTCGAGGACGACGAGGCGATGCGCGAACTGCTGCGCCGCTCGCTCGAAAGCCACGGCTACGTCGTCCACCAGGCCGTCAACGGGCGGCACGCGCTGCAACAACTCGTCGCCGCCACCCCCGCCGTGATCCTGATGGATCTGATGATGCCCGAAATGAACGGGTTCGAGCTACTCGAAGAACTGCGCAAACACGAGGAGTGGCGCGAACTGCCCGTCGTCGTGATGACCTCGAAAGACCTCACCTCCGAAGACCGCGGGCGGCTGCACGGCTCGGTCGAAACGATTCTTCAGAAGAGCACCTACAACCGCGAGGACCTGCTGCGCGAGGTGAGCCGCCTGGTGACCGCGCACGTTCGCAAGCCTGATTGAGCGCCCTGCGCCGCATCCTCTGTCCACTGTTACCGCCATGCCCAAGATTCTCCTCGTCGAAGACAACGAACACAACTGGGACAT
>CBDUBO010000345.1:0-3604 GCA_965365405.1 uncultured Rhodothermales bacterium
CATCCTCGACCTCATCGAGTCGCCCGAAGTGCAGCGGCTGCGCCGCATCCGGCAGTTGGGGGTGGGACACATGGTGTTTCCGGGGGCCGAGCACTCGCGTTTCGGCCACGCCCTGGGCGCGATGGCGCTCATGCAGGACGCCCTGGCCACGCTGGCCGAGAAGGGCACCCCGATCTCGCCCGAAGAGCACACCGCCGCCCTCGCCGCTGCGCTCCTGCACGACATCGGCCACGGCCCGTTTTCGCACACGCTCGAAGACGACCTGATGGCCGGCGTGCCCCACGAAGCCGTCAGCCGCGCCCTGCTCGTCCGCCTCAACAGGCGGTTTGGCGGGGCCCTCGCGCTCGCGCTGCACATCTTCGACAACACGTACGGCCGCCCTTTTTTCCACGCCCTCGTCTCCGGCCAACTCGACGTGGACCGGCTCGACTACCTGCGGCGCGACTCGTTCTACACGGGCGTCGTCGAGGGCGAGGTGGGCGTGCAGCGCCTCATCAAAACGCTGCGCGTCGAACCCATCGCGGGTGGGGCGGAAAGCCGCCTCGTCGTCGAGTCGAAGGGCATCTACGCGGTCGAGAACTTCCTGCTTTCGCGCCGCCTGATGTACTGGCAGGTGTACCTGCACAAAACCGTGCTCGCGGGCGACATGGTGCTGCGCGCCGCCCTGCTGCGCGTGCGCAGGCTTCTGGCGCAGGGCGCATCCGGCGTTGAAGAGACGTGTGCCGATGCCCTTCTCTTTCTGCTCAAGAACCGCATCACCACCTCTGACCTGGAAAGACCCGAAGTGCTCGAAACGTTCTGCGAACTCGACGACACCGACGTGCTCGTGAGCCTGAAACGGTGGATGAAAAGCAGCGACTGCGTGCTGGCGGATCTGGCCGGGCGCTTTATCGAGCGGCGCTTTCCTGCTGTCACGTTCGTGGACGCGCCGCCGGACGAAAGCGAGCGGGCGGCGTGGTATACCTGCGTGGCGCGCTGGCTGGTGCAGCAGCGCCTCTCCACGCCTGAAAACGCGCCCGCCGATGCGCGCTACTACGTCCACTTCGGGCAGTCGCGCAATGCGGCCTACGACCCGTCGTGGGCGGCCATCCTCATCCGCGAACGCGACGGCACGGTGCAGGAGTTCTCCCGCTCGTCCGACTACGCCCACCTGGCGGCCTTTCCCGAAGCAGTCGTCCGCCCCTTCGTGGTACACCCGAAGGGCATAGCGAATGGGCAATAGGCAACGTTCAATGGGCGATGGGGAACGAGGACACTGGGCGTTCTACCGTTAACCATTGACTATTGCCTGTTGACGAATTGCCCATTGATCACCCTTCCTCATCCAGGATGTAGATGTCGGCGAGGTTGCGGGCGATCTGGCCGTAGTCGAGGCCGTAGCCAATGACGAAGAGGTTGGGGATGCGGAAGCCGACGTAGTCGAGCTGCACGTCTACGCGGGTGGCTTCGTGCTTGTGCAGCAGCGTGGCCGTGCGGACACTGGCGGGCGCGTTGCCCTTCACGCCATCGAGGATGTACTGCATCGATAGGCCCGTGTCCACGATGTCTTCGACAAAGATGACGTGCCGCCCCTCGATGTCGGCGTCGATTTTCTTGAGTTCGGTCACGTTGCCGCTCGTCACCTTGGCGGCACCGTAGGAGGAGAGCTTCAAAAAGTCCACCTCGCAGTCGATGGAGATGGTGCGCATCAGGTCGGCGATGAACATGAACGCGCCGTTGAGCACGCCGATGAGGATGGGCTGTTTGCCGCTGTAGTCGCGGCTGATTTCGGCCCCCAGTTCGGCCACGCGCGCCTGGATCACGTCGCGGGTGAGGTAGGGCCGGAAGCGCTCGCCGCGGCAGACGATGGTGGCGGGGGCAGCGGAGGCGGCAAGGTCGGACATGGGCGCGGCGCGTTGGTAGGCGAGGACGGCGAAAAGATAAGGCCCCGACGCGGAGCGGGGCGCGGACGGATGCGCTCACTCCTGCCCCACCCACCGCAACACCACGGCGCGGCGCGTGCGGGGCGTGAGCAGCGCCGCCGCCGAACGCCGGAGGCCGGGCACCCACAGCACCTTCTCGCCACTCATCACGACCAGGGCATTGCGACGGATGGCGGCGGGCACGCGGGCATCGGTGAGCAGGTCGCTGACCTTTTTGTGTCCTTGCATCCCGAAGGGTTGGAGGCGATCACCGGGCTGCCACGTACGAACGAGGAGCGGCCACACAACCCTGTCGGCGTCGAGCCAGCACACGTCCGGCGTCGTGGCCCAGTCGTCCGGGGGCGGCGCGGGGGCAGACGCCTCGACGCACCCGCCGGCCACCCGAACGGTGCTGTCTGGATAGAGCAGCGCAGCGCTTTCTGCCGCGTCGGTGGCAGCCGGCACGAAGCGCAGCGCGTCACGCTCGCGCCACACCGCACCCGCTGCAAACGAGACGTGCCGCCCCACCTGCGCTTCTACGAGCGCCCTGAGCTGCGCGGCCACGGCTGCGGTGCGCGGCGCGGTGGGCAGGAACCGTTCGAGCGCGTCGAGCAGCAGGCGGCCCTGCTCGCGCCCGCCGAGGGTGCGCAGCACGCCGAGGCGCACGCCGCCGGGCGCGAAGGCGACAGACTGGAGGGCGGCGCGGCGGGTCTGCCAGCCTTCCAGCACCTCGTGCCGCACCTGCGCTGCCGTGCGCGCAATGTGCAGCGCCACGTCTTTCCCGAAGCGGCTTTGCAGGTGTGGCATCAGCCGGGTGCGCAGCCAGGCGCGGCGGTAGCGCGGGTCGGCGTTGGAGGCGTCTTCACGCCAGCGCAGACCGTGCCCCTCTGCATACGCCAGCAGGTCGGCGCGGGGCCTGTCGAGAAAAGGGCGCGCCAGGCGCGCGGCAGCACCGGCGGCGAGGGGCCGCACAGCCTGCATTCCGCCCAGCCCGGACAGTCCGGTGCCGCGCAGCAGGTGCAGCAGCACCGTTTCGGCCTGGTCGTCGGCGTGGTGGGCCACTGCCACCCAGTCCAGTTGGCGGGCCTCCGCTACCTCTCCGAAAAAACGGTAGCGCACGGCCCGTGCCCACGCCTGCCGCGAACGGCCCGGCCTCTCGCCAGCAGGCACGCGGTAGAGATGGAAGGGCAGGCCAAGGGCCCGCGCGCGCTCCCCGGCCAGCAACGCGTCCGCCTCCGAAGCCTCGCCGCGCAGGCCGTAATGGACGTGCGCCACCTCGAACTCGAAGCCGGCGGCGTGCAGCACGTGCAGGAGCACGACGGAGTCCAACCCGCCGCTGACGCCGACGAGCCCGCGTCCCTCCAGCCCCTGCGCGGCGAAAAAGGCGCGTGCGTGCCGAACGAGGTTCATGGAGAAAAGGCGGGCAGAAGCCCGGTCAGAAATCAGCCCCGCCCGAAGCGCCGCCGCAACTCCTCGGCGGGGATCTTGATAAGCGTGGGCCGGCCGTCGGGCGACACGAGCGGCATCTGGCACTGGAACAGCTGGTCGATCAGGCTGCGCATCTCCTTCTCGGAAAGGCGGCGCGCAGAGGGCAGGGCCGAGCGGCGGGCCATGCTGCGCGCCAGCAGTTCGCGGCGCGGCACACGAAGCGCGTCGGCCTGCTCGCGGTACTGGCCCAGCAGATCGTCGAGGATGGAGCGCTC
>CBDUBO010000346.1:0-3598 GCA_965365405.1 uncultured Rhodothermales bacterium
ACACGCAGCTCTTTGCCCAGGCGGTGAGTGAGATGGAGACGGAAGAAGCCCGGTATCCCTACCTGCGCATCCTCATCAGCGTCATCGAGCAGGCGCGCCCCGAATGGATTCAGGTGCCTCAGAAAGAGCAGCTCTTCACGCACCTCATCGGCGAGATGACCGAGCAGCCCATCCGCACGGAGGAGATCGCCCGCGTCATTCAGATTCGTGACGCCGAGCGCCAGTTGCTGCACGACCTCGCCACCGGCAAGGTGCAGCCGCCGAAAGCCGCCGCGCCCGAAAGCACCGCCCAGCCGGAGCAGTCCAGAGGCGAGCGCGCCGCTACAGGCGCAGAAACCACGGGTGCTGAAACCGCCGAAGGCTGAGCGGTGCCGCCCCGTCTCTATCCGGCCACGGCCTGCTTGGTGTGGACGGACTGGCTGGCCGAGCGGCCTACCTGCCGGTAGCCCAGCCAGATGAGTAGCAGCCCGACCAGTTCGGTCACGTACAGCACCTCGACGTGCCCGAATCGCGTGAAGCTGCCGCCGATGCCGGGCAGCAGCGCCCCGACGGCGATAAAGACGTTGCCCCACAGGCGTCCGCCGCCCTCGTGCTGCCGCGCGTAGCGCCACGCCGAGTAGAGCGCGCCGCCGACGAGAAAGACGAAGGCGTACAGGTTGATAAAGGGCGAGAACATCCGCACCCACTGCCATTCGAGCACGCGCCCGCTCAGCCGGTGCCCGTCGGCGAGCGAATGGTCCACGGGTGAAAGCAGCACGCACGCGGCGGCCACGCCGATGACGGTCACGAGCACGGCGGTGAGCACGTGCGCCACGCGGTCGCGCGCGAGCAGGTACACGGTGCCCTGTGCAAGCGGCGCGCCGCCCAGCAGCGCCCCGGCGATGTACCACGTCCGAAACAGACTCTCGTGCCAGCCCAGCAGCGTCGTCAGGCTCTCGACAAGCGTGCCGAGGCCGTAGCAGACGATGCCCACGAACCACCAGAACAGGTAGTACGCCTCCGGCTTGCGCCGCCAGTGCCGGTACAGCGTAATGGCAAACGGCACCGAGACCAGCGTGGTGACGATGGGGATGTAATAGACGAAGGTGGGCATCGGAAAGCGGAATGAGCTATCCGCCCAATGCAGCACGCCTGGGCGGGTTCAGCCGCACGGCCCAAGCTTCGGTGAAGCGCTGCCCGGCGCAGCCGCCCGGAAGATCAGCGCAGGCGTCCCGGATTGTCGCGCACGAAAGCCGACCAGTTTTTGTGCTGGCTTGTGCTACCCTGGGCGCGGCGGTGGGCGTGGCAGAGCGCCACCGCGAGCGCGTCCGAGGCGTCGAGACCCATCGCCTCGTCAGCGCCAACGTGCAGCAGCGTGCGCACCATGTAGGCCACCTGCTCCTTTGAAGCGCCGCCGTTGCCCGTGACGGACTTCTTGATCTCGGTGGGCGTGTACTGCGTAACCGGAATCTGCCGGTTGAGCGCCACGAGCATGGCCGCCGCTTGCGCCCGCCCGAGCTTGAGCATGGACTGCGGGTTCTTGCCGTACACCGGCATCTCGACCGCGCATTCGTCCGGCAGCGTCCGTTCTACGACGGCGGTGAGGCGGTCGTACAGTTCCTTCAACCGGTCCTGGTGCTCGCCTGTCACGTCCAGGTGCAGCGTGCCCTGCTCCAGCAACTTCTCGCGCCCCCCGTCCACCTCGACGAGGCCGTAGCCAGTGTGCTGCGAGCCGGGGTCAATGCCGAGGATGCGCATGGGATTGGGGACTGGGGACGTGGGGATTAGGGATGTGGTCGAGGGAAAGGCGGAATGGTCGATGGGAAACGGCCAAATGCCAAGGTGAACGGGACAGGCTGTAGGGGCGCATTTCATTGCGTCCCCCGGTCCAGCACCAAACCCTGTAGGGGCGTGCCGTGGTACGCCCTCCTTTCTCATTCGCCAATCGCCTGTCCTCCTTCCCCGCGTCCCCAAGTTAACGCCCCTGCGCCGTATCTTGCCGCCCTCCCACCCCTCCTCCGCGCATGATCTGAGCGCTACGCCTTTCGATCTCAGCTCACCCCGATGCTTCAGGAGCAGAGCAGGCTGTTTCAGCGCATTCTCTTTTTCGCGGACTTCGCCCTGGTCGCGCTGGCGTGGGTGCTGGCGTATTTCACACGCTTCACGCTCATGCCGGCCCTGGCGCCGGTGTTTCCGGGCGCTTCGTGGCTCGTGCCTGTCGAGTTCGCGCCGTTCTCGCGCTACCTGTGGCTTTTGCCGTGGGTGCTCATTGCGGCCTCGCTGGTGTTTTACTTCTCCAGCCTCTACGCGCCTGACCGGGCGCTGCGTTTTCTGAGGCTGGCCTACAGCGCGTTCAAAGCCAGTGCACTCGCGCTCGTGGGCGTGGCGGCGCTGCTGTCGTTTTACCGCGCCTTTGCCGTTTCGCGCCTGTTCATGGTGCTGTTCGGCCTGTTTACGGTTGCGTTTCTCATCGGGCTGCGCTTCGTGCTCTACTTCTGGCTCAAAAGGCAGCGCGCGCGTGGGCGCTTCCGGCGGCGCGTGCTCATCGTAGGCGGGGGCGAAGTGGGGCAGCGCCTGGCCCGCGCCTTCCGGCAGTACCCGTGGATGGGGCTTGAAGTGGTGGGCTTTGCCGACGACGACCGGCCCGGCGCGCTCTGCCGCACCGACGAGGTGACGGCGCTCGTAGACCGCCATCACGCGGAGGGAGCGCCCATCGACTACGTGTACATCGCCCTGCCGCTTTCTGCTGCCGACAGGATCGAACGTCTCGTGAGTGACCTCTCGACGCGGCTGCCGCACGTGTGCTTCGCGCCCGACCTGTTCGGCTTTGCCATTCTCAACGCCCGCGTGTCGGACGTGGATGGCCTGCCCGTTATCCACCTCATCGACGAGGTGCCGCTGCGGCTGGCGTGGGTGGCCAAGCGCCTGCTCGACATCGGGCTTTCGGCGCTCGTGCTCGTCGCGCTCTCGCCGCTGCTGCTCGCCCTCGCCCTCGCCGTCAAGCTCACCTCGCCCGGCCCGGTCTTCTACCGGCAGGAGCGCATGAGCCTCAACGGACAGACGTTCAGTATGCTCAAGTTCCGCTCGATGCGCACCGATCAGGCGGGCGACGTGAACCTGCTCACGCCGAAGGACGACCCGCGCGTAACGTCCATCGGCGCGTTTCTGCGGCGCACGAGCCTCGACGAGCTGCCCCAGTTCATCAACGTGCTCCGGGGCGACATGAGCATCGTCGGGCCGCGCCCGGAGCGGACGTGGGTGGTAGAGGAGGTGGCGAGCCGCATCCCGCGCTACATGCTCAAGCACAAAGTGCCCGCCGGTATCACGGGCTGGGCGCAGGTCAACGGCTGGCGCGGCAACACGAGCCTGGAAAAGCGCATCGAGTACGACCTCTACTACATCCAGAACTGGTCGCTCAAGCTCGATTTCAAGATCATGCTGATGACGGTCTGGAAAGGCTTCGTGAGTGAGAATGCGTATTGAATGGGCAATGGTTACTGGTCAATGGTCAATGGGCAACGGAAGGACTGTAGGGGCGAAACTCGTTGCGCCCGTGCCCTGCCTTGAATCCGTGGAAACAGACCCCGTGGCCGTAGGGGCGCACCGTGGTGCGCCCTCT
>CBDUBO010000347.1:0-3592 GCA_965365405.1 uncultured Rhodothermales bacterium
TCGCAGTCTATCGGGCTGGACGCGGCGGTGAGCAAGAAGCTGGCCGTTTCGCGCGAGGTGCTCCGCTTTCTGCGGGGCAAAAACGTGCTCAGCGTGGGCACCGTGCACGGCCTGGACGCCGAGATTCTGGAGATGGAAGCGCGCCCGCGCTCGGCGGTGACGCAGGGGCCGCTAGCCGGACTGAAGGTGCCCAAAGGAATGCTCATATCCGCCGTTATCCGCAGGGACGGGACGGAAGTAGCTACGGGCACCACCGAAATCGAGGCGGGCGATCGGGTGCTGGTATTCGTCCAGCCCAGCGCCGTCGAGGACGCCCAGCGCTTCTTTACGCGGTAGGTGGCTGAGACCGCGTAGTGCTGGGCGAGGTAGAGTGTTTTTCGAGCGGCAATAGCAATTTTGAAGGCCCCGACTTGCGCAGGCCACATTGTGTTATAAGAGACGCGGCAGCTACTTTAGCTTTTTTTGCACGATTGGAATGGGTGAGGCGACCATGACAGGCACGAGACCCCCTGATCGGGAAATCACCAAACCATCGGGACGCGCGAACCGCTGCACCTTTTACTTCGGAATTGCGCTGGTACTTGGTCTGGCAGGAGGCATTGCGGACACGGCCCTGGGGCAGGTGCAGCACCATGCCGGGCACGCGCTGGGTAGCGTCAACTTTCCCGTCACTTGTTCGGCGCAGGCGCAGGTGGCGTTCAACGAGGCAATGGCCCTCCTGCACCACATGACGTATCCGCAGGCGGAGGAGGCGTTCGAGCGTGCCGCTCAGACAGACCCTCGGTGCGCAATGGCGCACTGGGGTATTGCGATGACGCTGTTCCAGCCGCTGTGGCCCACGCGCCCCGGCCCCGAAGCGCTCCAGCGGGGATGGGAAGCCGTACAGCGCGCTCGGGCACTCGACCCACCGACAGCGCGCGAAAAGTGGTTCGTGGCGGCGGCAGAAGCCTTCTTCCTCGAACCAACAGGATCGGATTACTGGCTCCGCATCCGCCGGTGGGAGCAGGCTATGCAACAGGCCTACGCCGCCCTACCCGGCGACCCCGAAGTGGCGGCGTTCTACGCGCTGGCGCACCTGGCCACCACGCCGGCAAACGTCATTTCCCGCGCGCATTCCGACCGGGCCGCCGAAATCCTCCTGGGCGTGTACAGGCAGAACCCGGACCATCCGGGTGCGATGCACTACCTCGTCCATGCCAACGACGTGCCGGGGCGCGAGCGGGAGTTGCTGGAGATCATGCGCAAATACGAAGAGGTCGCGCCCCGTAACCCTCACGCCCTCCACATGCCGACCCACATCTACACGCGCATCGGAGACTGGGACGCTGTGATACGGGGAAACCTGCGGGCAGCGGAGGCCGCGCTGGAGCATCCTGCCGGGCCAGCGGGCGAATTCGTCTGGGACGAGTTTCCGCACGCCATCGAGTATCTCGTCTACGCCTATCTCCAGCAGGGCGCAGACAGCGCAGCCGCCGCGCAGCTAAAACGGTTGCAGGGGACGGCCCGGTTGCAGCCCTCCTTCAAGACGGCTTTCCACACCGCCTCTACGCAGGCGCGCTACGCGCTGGAGCGGCGCGCCTGGGATGAGGCGGCGCGGCTCGTTCCCCGCGAGCCTGCCACGCTCAACTGGGATCGGTTCGTGTGGGCGGAAGCCATTACGTGGTTCGCGCATGGCCTGGGTGCCGCGCATCTGGGCGCACTCGGCGACGCAGAGGCCGCCGCCGTGCGGCTCGCGGAACTCGAAATAGCAGCGCAGGGCCAGGGTGAAGAGCTGTTTGCCCGAAACATTCGGGTGCTGGGGCTTGCACTGCGCGCCTGGATAGCTCAGGCAGAAGGGCGCAGGGACGCCGGCCTCGTGCTGATGCGTAAGGCCGCCGAACTGGAGACCTCGACCCCCAAGCACGCCGTTACCCCGGCGCCCACGCTCCCCGCCTACGAACTCCTGGGGGACCTCTTGATGGAGCAGGGGCAGCCAGCAGAAGCACTCGCGGCCTATCAGCGCGCGATAGCCCTCTACCCGAAGCGCTTCAACGGGCTCCTGGGTGCGGCCCGCGCGGCCCACGCGGCGGGCGACCAAACGCTGGCGCACAGCTTTTATCAGGAGCTTGCCGGCATGGCCGAGGGCACCAGCCGGCAGGCCGTGCTGGAAGAGGCACGGCACTATCGGGCCGGGCGTTAGCAGCAGGAACGGTGTGTCAGTGCATGGGCATCTCGCACACGACCTCGGTGCCGCTGCCAGGTTCGCTGGTAATGATGAGCCGCCCCGAAAGCGCCTGGGCGCGGTAGCGCATGCTCGAAAGCCCGAGCGACTGTTTGCCGGCCCTGGACGGCTCGAACCCCTGGCCGTCGTCGCGCACGCGCAGGTGCAGCGTGTCACCCTCACAGCGCAGGTCAATCTCGATGTGACGGGCACGAGCGTGCTTGAGAGCATTGTTGACGGCTTCCTGCGCGATCCGGTAGAGGTGCAAGCGGCTCATGTGGTCGGAGATGAGGCACTTGCCATCAGAGGTGAACTGACACGTGAGTCCCATGCCCATGGACACGCTTGAGGCAAGCGCGCGCAAGGCCCCGTCGATGCCTTCCTCGTCCAGCCCGACAGGCGCCAGTCCGTGGTAAACGGCACGCACGTGGGCTGTGGCCTCCTGCGCGTAGGTGGCCAGTTGGCGCGCCAGACCCACGTGCGGACTTTTTTCCTCTTCCAAACGCCCCAGCAGGCTCTGTCCCAGCAGCCGGATACCCGTCAGCAACTGCCCGACGCCGTCGTGCAGGTCGCGGCCTACGCTCTGCTGCTGCTCTTCCAGCATTGCCATCGTGCGCCGCTCGTTCTCGACGCGCTCGGTTACATCCTTTGCGCTTACCCAGATTTCGTGCAGGGCTCCTTCGCTCACCAACCCCATCGCGTAGATCACCAGATGCAGTTTTTTGCCCTCCTCGTCGCGTACCGTGATGGGATAGCCTTGCAGCCGGTGGCCGTCCGAGAGAAAGTCGCGCGCGAGGGTGCGCAGCAGGGCGCGCACGGCCGAGGGCAGGGCGCGGAAGTCGTCGGTGAGGCCCAGGCGCGTCATCATGCGCCGGAATTGCGGGTTGGTTTCGCGGAAGCGTGTTTCGCGCAGCAGGTGATGCACGCGCGTGCCCATCGCCGCGCGCACCCGGATGGGCGTGCTCAGCGACAGGCAGGCCACGCCTTCGGCAATCGTCTCGACGAAAATGCGGCGGCGCTCCTGTGAGCGGATCTCCTCGCTCACGTCGCGCACCACGAGAAAGGCGGACGGCGGGTTGAGCGTGAGGGGAACTGCGGAAATGCGAGCCGTGCGCGCCTCGCCGCCAGGCAACTGGATGACGACTTCGGTGGGAGCCACCGTCGCGCCGGAGGTGAGCGAGCGCCGCAGGCCCAGTCCGCCGTTGTAGTGACGGGGGATGAGGTGCTCGAGGGAAAGCGCCGCCAGCTCGTCCGCGGATTCGACCTGGAGAAAGCGCAAGCCCGCCGGGTTGGCATACTGGATGCTGTTGTCGCCAAAGATGAGCAGCGGCTCTGGATGCGCGTGCACGAGCTGCTGCCAGCGCTGCTGGTTGGCGTCGAGCATCTGCTGCA
>CBDUBO010000348.1:0-3590 GCA_965365405.1 uncultured Rhodothermales bacterium
CAGCCCAGCGCCTGCACGATGTTGGAAAGCTCCTTGTTGTCGAGCACCTTGCGCGCCGTGGCCTGCTCGGCGTTGAGCACTTTGCCGCGCAGGGGCAGGATGGCCTGACTCCGGCGGTCGCGCCCCTGCTTGGCGCTGCCCCCTGCCGAGTCGCCCTCGACGATGAACAACTCGCTGTCGGCGGGATCGGTGGACGAGCAGTCGGCCAGCTTGCCGGGTAGGTTGAGGCGGTGAGACACGCTCGTCTTTCGCCGCACTTCGCGGGCCGCCGCCCGGCTGGCGTGCCGCGCCCGCGCCGCCTGAATGACGCGCGTCGCGATGGCCTCGCCCGTCGTCGGGTGGGCGTTGAGGTACTGCTCCAGGTCGAGCCGGAGGCCGGAGGCGACGAGCTGGCGCGCCTCCGGGTTGTTGAGCTTTTCCTTCGTCTGCCCCTGAAACTGCGGATCTACCAAAAACAGGTTGACGATGACGAAAAGCCCCTCGCGCACGTCGTCCGCCGAGATGTCGAGGCTTTTGGGGACGAGGCCGTGGGTGTCCATGTACGAGCGCACGGCCGAACGCACGGCGTCTTTCATGCCCTGCTCGTGCGTGCCGCCGTCGCGCGTGGGAATGCCGTTGACGAAGCTCTTGACGAGTTCACGCGGCGCTTCCGTCCACTGGAGCGACACTTCCAGGCGGCTGCCGTCTTTGAGCGTTTCCTGCACGAGCGAAAAGGCGTCCAGGTGCACGGGCCGCGCCTTTTCCTCCTTCACGAGCGCCTGCAAATACTCGGCAATGCCGCCCTCGTGGGCAAACTCGTGCCGCGAGCCATCCGCCTCGTTGCGGAAAACGATGCGCAGGCGGCGGTTGAGGTAGGTTTTGACCTCCAGGTTTTCGCGGATGAGGTCGGCATCGAACTCGACGGTCTCGAAGATGTCGGTGTCGGGGCGGAAAAAGATGCTGGTGCCCGTGCCGCGCGCGCTGGGATTGACGACTTTGAGCTTGCTCACGGGCACGCCGCGCGCAAAGCGCTGCTCGTAGGCCTTGCCGTCGCGCCGAACGGTAGCCACAAGCTCAGACGAGAGCGCGTTGACGACGGACGAGCCGACGCCGTGCAGCCCGCCAGAAGTGACGTAGCTCGCGTGGTCGAACTTGCCACCGGCGTGCAGCGTGGTGAGGATGAGTTCGAGCGCAGGCACCTTTTTGGTCGGGTGCAGGTCCACGGGAATGCCGCGCCCGTTGTCGGTAACGGTTACGCTCTGCCGGTCTTTGTGGAGCGTGACTTCGATGAGCGTGGCAAAGCCGTTAGTGGCTTCGTCCACGGCGTTGTCCACGATTTCCCAGAGAAGGTGGTGCAGGCCGGGCTTGCCGGTGCCGCCGATGTACATGCCGGGGCGCTTGCGCACGGGCTCGAGCCCTTCGAGCACCTGAATGTCTGCGCCGGTATAGGAGTTGGTCATTGGAGATCTGCTGACGATGAGCGGTGGCGCAAGGGCGCGATTAATTATGCCCCTGGCGGTTTCAGTTGAGCGGCGGGCGGACAAGCCGGCGGAGTTGGGCGGCGAGACGTAGTAGCTGCATCATTCCAGCACCCGCACGACGGGCTGCGGGGACACCGCCGCAAGGTGGCCACGGGTGATAATCTGCTTGCCCCGGTTGCCCCGGTTCGTGGGCGCATACTTGGTGGTGCGCACAATCTCCGTGCGGCCCCGGCTCGTTTCCACCTCAAGCCCCTCGCGGGCGGCATCCGATAGTGCAGCGCCCAGCACGTAGTCGCCGCTCGAAAGCCGGATGGCGATGACGCCCTTTGCCGCTCCGCGCACCACCGGAATCTGACCTACGGGAAAGATGAGCACGTAGCCTTCACGCGTAGCCAGGCACACATTCTCGTGCCCCGCCGCCACGTCGGCCAGCAGCACCTCGTCCTTGCCTTCGAGGCGGGCGTAGGTGCGCCCGTTCTTGTTGGACGGCTCGGCGAAAAGGTCGAGCGGCAGGCGGAGGGTCTGCCCGTGCCGCGTCAGCGCTATCACGAAAGGCCCCTCGGCAGCAGGCGGTGCGCCATCGCCGGCAAACAGCTCGGGGTCCGCGTCGGGCGCGGCCGCGGCTTCGGGCAACAATCGCTCGTCGAGGGGGACGACGCCCACGACGCGCTCTTTGTCCGAGAAGTCGAACAGCTTCTGCACGGGCACGCCGTGCCCTGTCGTGGACGGCAGAGCCTCCACGCGCGTGGTGTACACCTTGCCGAAGTTGGTAAAGAGCGCGAGCGTGGCCCGCGTCGAAGACGGCAGCACCCAGCCCACGCTGTCGCCCTCTCGCACGCGGATCGAGCCGACTTCGGTGTAGGAACGCTGCCTTTTCACCCAGCCGTCGCGCGTCACGATGGCCACCACGTCCTCGGCGATGATGTAGTCGTCGGCGTTGAAGGCGAGGTCGGCGTCCGGGCCGGCGATGGTGCTGCGGCGCTCGTCGGCATACTGCTTTTTGATTTCGCGCAGTTCGTCCTTGATCAGCTTCCAGCGCTTGCCATCGTCGGCCAAGAGCAGGCGCAACTCGGCGGCGCGGGTGCGCTTCTCGCCCAGTTCCTTCTGGATGATGTCGATTTCGAGCTGGGCCAGCCGGTACAGCTTGAGTTCGAGAATGGCGTCGACCTGCTCGTCGTCGAGCCGGAAGCGGTGCATCAGGCGCTGCGCGGCGTCGCCCTTGTCGCGCGAGGCGCGGATGATTTTGATGCACTCGTCGAGCGCGCCGAAGATTTTCTCGAAGCCCTCCAGGATGTGAATGCGCTTTTCGAGCTGCTCCAGTTCAAATCCTAGCCGCTTGACCACGACCTCCATGCGGAAGTCGAGAAAGCCGCGCAGCAGTGTCATCAGGTCCACGCGCTGCGGCGCGGCAATGTCGGGCCGGGCCGTGGGCACGAGGCACGTCAGGTTCACGTGGAAGCGCGTCTGCAGCGGCGTGTGCTTGAACAGGTACGCCATCGCCGCCGCCGCGTCCGCGCCGCGCCTGAGTTCGAGCACGATGCGCACATCATCTGTGGATTCGTCGCGGATGTCCACGATCTGCGGCACGCGCTCGGCTACGATGTGCTCGGCGATCTTCTCGATCAGGTCGGCCTTGGCGACGCCGTAGGGAATCGAATGGATGATGACGTGGCCTTTGCCCTCGGTTCGGTACTCGCCCCGCAGGTCGATAGGCCCCTCGCCTGCCTCGTAGATTTTCTGGATCTCCTCGGGCGTGTTGAGAATGCGCCCGCCCGTGGGAAAATCCGGCCCCTGGATGTGGCCCAGCACGGTTTCGAGGCGCGCGTTGGGGCTGTCGATGAGGCGAACCAGGGCGTCTATGCACTCGCCCAGGTTGTGGGGCGGGATGTTGGTGGCCATGCCCACGGCAATGCCGCTCGCGCCGTTGACCAAAAGATTGGGGAAACGTGCCGGCAGCACGACGGGCTCGAAAAGCGTGCCGTCGAAGTTGGGCCGGAAGGCGACCGTCTGCTTCTTGAGTTCGTCGAGCAGCTCCACGGCCAGCTTTTGCAGCCTGGCCTCGGTGTAGCGCATGGCCGCCGGGTTGTCGCCGTCGAGCGAGCCGAAGTTGCCCTGCCCGTCCACGAGCGG
>CBDUBO010000349.1:0-3569 GCA_965365405.1 uncultured Rhodothermales bacterium
GCCTGAGCCAGTGGGGCGCGCACGGGCAGGCCCTCGAAGGCCGCACCGCGGCAGAGATTCTGGCGTTCTACTACCCCGGCACCCGCATCGAAGCGGGCAGCGCGCCGCCACCCGCTGATCCGGCCCTTGCCGCCCTCCCCGACGCCGAAGGCCCACCCGCCGCCGACGCCGAGGTGCTCGCGCCCCTCTCCAGCCCCGTCCCCGGCGAGCCCGTCGCCGTGGCGAACTCGCTCCCGGACGTGCGCCCCCCCGCTCGGATGCCGGAAGCGCCCGCGAGCCTTCCCGAAGGCTCTGAAGAACCTGCAGTCGCATCCGAGCCGCCGACCGAGCCTGGTCGTCCAGCCAGCTGGACGGGCCCTCGCGTCACCAGAGCCACCACCACGCCCCGCCGGGGCTGGTAGCAACGCGAGATTCTTTCCTATACGAGCACGAATGCCGGGCAGCCCTCGGCCCACCCGGCCCGCGCCATGCGAGGCGTGGTAAACGCCCACGCGCCCGCCCCGGAAGCATCGAGCAGGATGGCACCCGCCTCGGCGCCCTTACCGTCCGCGTGCAGGATGCCGCGTTGCATCTCAGCCAGGGTGTCCACGAGCGCGTGCTGCGCCGGAGCGTTGCGTAGCCGGTAGAGGCTTTCCATCCCCGCCACCCGCGTGCTGATGGCCTCGCCCCAGCCAGTAAAGGACACGGCTCCGTCGGCGCAGGCGTAAAAGCCCGCTCCGGGCAGCGGCGAGTCGCCCACACGCCCCGGCGGCTTAAAGGGCGTGCCGCCTGTCGAGGTGGCAGCGGCGAGATGGCCCTGCCGGTCGCGGGCCACGCATCCCACCGTGCCCTGCGGGGCGGCAGGCAGAGACGCCAGGCTGGCGCGTACGCGGGCGTCGTGTCGGGCCTGCTCGCGGGGATGGACGAGTGCGTGCGGAGGCACCGACGAAAACCCTTCGCGGGCGGCAAACGCCTCCGCCCCCATGCCGGCCAGCATCCGCACCTCGCCCTGCCCCGCTTCCAGCAGCCTGGCCGCAATCTTGATGGGCTGTGGATATCGTTGGATTCCAATAACGGAGCCATAGCGCAGTCGGTGCCCGCACATCACTCCGGCGTCCATCTCCACGCACCCCTCCGCGGTCAGCACCGAGCCGCAGCCTGCATCAAAGGTGCCGCTCTTTTCCATGAGGGCTACCACAGCAGCCACCGTTTCCACGGCCGACTGGCCTTCCAGCAACATTGTCTGCCCCAGTGCCAGCGCTGCCGCGAGATCGGCGCGGTGCGCGTCGAGAACGTCGTCGGGGATGTCCCACGCGCCGCCGTGCACCAGCAGGCTCACACCGCCTGTGGGCACCGGGGGCGGCAGGATGCCGGAAGCCGGAGAAATGGAGGTGGGCACTGGGGAAAGACTTGGGCGTTGGGACGAATCTACGCCCGCACCGCATGGACACCCACCTCGTTGACGACTTAGACCTGGCCGCCCACTTGCTGCGCGGCGGCGCCCGCGTGGCCTTCCCCACCGAAACCGTGTACGGGCTGGGTGCGGACGCAACCAACGCCGATGCTGTGGCAGGCATTTTCGAGGCGAAAGGGCGTCCTTCCGACAACCCGCTCATCGTGCATCTGGCCGAGCCGGAAGCAATCGAGTCTGTGGCCGGGCCGCTCTCCGAAGCGGCAATGCTGCTGCTGGCGGCGTTCTCACCCGGCCCACTCACCCTTATCCTGCCGCGAAGGGACGGCCTCGTACCCGCGGTGAGTGCGGGGCTGGACACGGTAGCCGTGCGCGTGCCCTCGCTTCCACTCTCGCGCGACTTCATCCGCGCCTGCGGCGTACCGGTCGCCGCGCCTTCGGCCAACCGCTCGGGGCGGCCCAGCCCCACCACGTGGCAGGCCGTTCACGAAGACCTCGCCGGGCGCATCGAGGCCATTTTGCGCGGCCCTCAGGCCGAAGCCGGACTGGAATCCACCGTTGTGGATTGCACTGGGGCGCACCCCGTGCTGCTGCGTCCGGGCACGGTCTCGCTCGAAGCGCTCCAGGCCGTCGTGCCGCAGGTGGCGCTCCCCGACGACGACGCGCTGCTGGCGCGGAGTCCGGGCACGCGGCATCGCCACTACGCCCCCCAGGCACGCGTCACGCTCGACCCCACAGGTCCGCTCGAAGCGCCCGTCGCGTGGATCGGGCTGACCTCGCCGCCACCGCACGTGCACGTGCAGTTCATGCAGGGCTGCGTGAGCCTGGAGTCGTACGCCTACGAGCTGTACCACTTTTTCCGCCGCTGCGACGCAGTGGGCGTAAAGACCATCGTCTGCGAAACGGTCGAGGAGGCGGGCGTGGGACGCGCCCTCAACGACCGGCTGCGCCGCGCCACGGCGGCCCGGTAGCGGTTCAGCCGCGCGTGTTCTGCACCACCCATCGGGCCAGCGCGGGCACCGCCGCCCCGATGCGCAGGGCGGCTCCGGCGGCGGCAGGCTGCACGGCGGCCTGGTGCAAGGCTTTGCCCAGCCACAGGCGCCGCCTGAACTGCCGGTGCCACTGCGCCGCGTAAGCCCGCCAGAACGCTTCCCGCGACATCCGGCCTTGCAGGAACTCTGTCACCAGCGTTGCCGCGTGTTCAGCCGTAGCAAGCGCCATCGACATGCCGTCGCCGCAGAAGGGCGTGATCATCGCGGCCGCATCCCCCATCATCACCACGCCCCCGTCGAAGAGGCCTTTCTTCTGAAACGACACCTGCGCGACGGCCTGGAAGCGGGGACTGACGCGGTGCAGGCGCGACAGCCGCTCTGCCAGCGCGGGATTCTGCGCCAGCACCTTTTCAGCCATGCCGTCCGGCGTGCCGCCACCGGCCTGAAGCGCCGCACGCGTGCCAATCCAGCACGCATTCACCAGACCGCCCTCGACGGGCGACAGGCCGCAGTAGCCGCCGGGAAAGGCGTGCATCTCGATCCAGTCTTCCAGGTCGGCCCCGGCATAGTGCGCTTTGAAGGCCACCAGGCCCGACTGCTCCTGTAAAAACGGGCGCGCCAGCCTGCCATCCATGCGGCTGCGCTTGCCCCACGCCCCCACCACGAGCCGGGCCCGCACCGTTCCGTCGGGGATTTCGACCGTGTAGCCATCGCCCTCGCGGCGAACGTCGCGCACGGAGCAGCCGTCGCGGGCCGTCGCTCCGCACGCCTTCGCGTGATTCCACAGGATGTGGTCGAGCCGGTAGCGCGTCAGGCCCAGCGCGGTGCCGGGCAGCGCCAGTTCGAGGTGCGCGCCGCCCGAAGCCGTCAGCCGGGTGCGGCGGATGGGCTGCGCGCCGGCCTGCTGCACCTTTTCGAGCACGCCCAGCCGCTGGAAAAGCGTCGAGGCTTCGGTCGAGAGAAACTCGCCGCAGAGCTTGTGCGCGGGCAAACGCTGCGCCTCGGCCAGAAAAACCGAGAAGCCGCGCCCGGCCAGGTGGGCGGCCAGGCTGCTGCCCGCCAGCCCCGCCCCGAGCGTCGCCCACGCGTCCACGATCAGCCCTTCACGCAAGTTACGCGGCTGCCCCTCCTCGTCCAGCATCCCCGCCGCCTGCGAGACCCCGATGAAGGTCGAGATGGAGTCGAAG
>CBDUBO010000350.1:0-3560 GCA_965365405.1 uncultured Rhodothermales bacterium
GGTGGGCAGGCGGGGGCGCCCGGTGAAGCCCGCGCCCACGTACTGGTCGCCGGAGGCGTCGGGGAGAGGGGGCTGGGTGCCGTAGGGGTGGGCCGCGCGGTACCACGCCAGCGCTGCCAGCAGGTTGAGCGCCCGCGCCGAACGCACCGAGGCGGCCATGCGGAGGGTTTGCGCATCGAGGGGCTGGTTGACGGCGTACGCGAAAAACGCCTCTGTGCCATCGGACGCGAGCAGGTCGGGGTGCGCCTCGAAGGCGACGAGAATCGAATCAGCGGAGCGAAGGTGCGAAATCAGTGGCGCGTAGTTGAGCGGCGTCTGCGACGGCAATCCAAGGGCAAAGGCGCGGTAGCCGCGCGCGGCGAAGTGCCGGGCATCGATGCCCCGGTAGGTGAGCGACGAGCCCACAAAGAGCACGTCGAGCGGGAGGCCGCGCGCCTGCAACGCCTCCCACTCGGCCATGCGTGGGCGCACGTTGCCCGCCTCGACAGGGCGCAGCATCAGCCGCGTCAGCCCCTCGAACAGCGGCTTGCCACCGACGCTCACGAGCGCCATCCCCGCCGACAGCGTGGCGTACACCACCGCAGTCAGAACGGCAAACAGGGCCAGGCGCAGCGCGAATCGCATAGGGTCAGAACTGGAAGTAGATGAACGGAACGTCCTCGAAGACGCCGAAAAGCAGGAGGGAAGCAGCGAGAGCGGCGTGGAAAAGCCAGCGTGCGGCGCGGTGCCGGAAAATGACGGCGTCCTCCACGCCTGCCGTCCGCGCCTGAAAGCGCTGCACGGCCAGCAACAACCCGATCAGTCCGACCGCCAGCGCTACCTGGAGCGGGTTGAAGCCCACCAGCCGGGGCGACAGGTGCGGCCCCGAAAAACTGGCCAGCACCGTCCACGCCGCGTCCAGCGACGGGGCGCGGAAAAACACCCAGGCCACCAGGACGAGGTGAAACGTGACCAGCGCAGACCCCAGCAGGCGTGCCCGCGAAGGCGGCGGCGCTGCCGCGACGCTTTGCCGCGTCCACAGCGCTGCCCGCCCGCGCTGCGCCAGCCGCCCGGCCACGAGGTAGAGGCCGTGCAGGCCGCCCCACACCACGAAGGTCCACGCCGCGCCGTGCCACAGGCCGCTCACCAGAAACACGACCAGCACGTTCATCATCCAGTGGGCGCGGCCCACGCGGTTGCCGCCAAGCGGCACGTAGAGGTAATCCCGAAACCAGGACGTGAGCGAGATGTGCCAGCGCCGCCAGAAGTCAGCCACACTCGTGGCGAAGTAGGGAAAGCGGAAGTTGGGGCGCAGGTTGAACCCCATCACGCGCGCCGCGCCGATGGCGATGTCCGAATAGCCCGAAAAGTCGCAGTAGATCTGAAAGGCGAAAAAGTACGTCGCCAGCACGACCGGCACGCCCGCGTGGGCGGCGGGGTCGGCATAGACGGGGGCGACGTAGAGGGCCAGCCGGTCGGCGATGACGATCTTTTTGAAGAAGCCCCACAGCATGAGCATCAGGCCGCTCTCGGCGCGGCGGGCGTCCCAGCGCATCGTCTGGGTGAACTGCGGCAGCAGGTGGCCGGGCCGCTCGATGGGGCCGGCGACAAGTTGGGGAAAGAACGACACGTAGAGCGCGAAGCGTCCGAAGTGGCGCTCCGGCTGCTGCACGCCCCGGTACACGTCAATCGTGTACGAGAGCGTCTGGAACGTGTAGAACGAGATGCCGACGGGCAGCAGCACGTCCACGAAAAAGGGCTGGTAGGCCATGCCCAGCCCGCCCGCAAGCGTGCCGAGCGAGGCCGAGAAGAAGTTGAAGTACTTGAAGCCGAAGAGCAGGCCGAGGTTGGCCGCCAGGCTCAGCCCCAGCAGCGCCCGCCGCGTGCCAGGCGCGGACGTGCGGCCCAGCACACGGGCCACGGCGTAGTCCACGAGCGTAGAGAAGAGGAGTAGGAGCGCGTACTCGGCTTTCCACCAGGCGTAAAACACGTAGCTGGCCGCCAGCAGCAGCGCCCACCGCGCCCGCGCCGGCGTGAGGAAGTACACCGCCACCACGAGCGGGAAGAAAACGGCGAAGGCGAGCGAGTTGAACAGCATCGGCGCGGGGAGGCGCAAAGGTAGGCTGGGACGCCGTGCTGCGCGCCTGGCCGGATGTGCCGGAAGCCCCAGTTATGGCACTTCAGCGCCCATTGGAAGGGCAAAAAGGCAAATTGTCCGGGCCGCCGATCCCTAAATCAGGGCCTCCATGCGTATGTTAAAAAGTACGCATTCTCCCCCATGCGCCTGTCAAATCCATCCTATCCCCAACGAGCTATGCCGTTTGCGCGAATTCTGGCAGCGACGTTTGCTGCCGCCCTGGTGCTCGGCGGATGTGGAGGCTCCCGCCCCGCATCGACGCCTGCCGGTTCCGGCGCTCAGGCCAACGGAACCCCCACCGCCTCCAACGGAGGATCGCCCTCTGCCCGCCCCGGCGGCGAGAAGAAGGGCATGAAGAAGTACAGCGAAGTCGTCACCAAAGACGCCCAGACCGACGAGGGCCTCTTTACCGTGCACCGCGTGGACGACAAGCTGCTCTACGAAATCCCCGACTCCCTCCTGGGAGATGAGATGCTCGTCGTGAGCCGCATTGCCCGCACCGCCGACGAGATCGGTTACGGCGGCGAGCAGTCCAACGGCCAGGTCGTGCGCTGGGAAAAGCAGGACAAGAGCATCCTGCTGCGCATCGTCTCCTACTCCAACACGGCTACCGAGGATGACCCCATCTACCAGGCCGTGCGCAACTCCAATTTCGAGCCCATCATCGGCTCGTTCGAGATCCAGGCGCGCAACGCCGACTCCTCTGCCTCGGTCATCGACGTGACCAAGCTCTTCACGACCGACGTGCCCACGTTCGGCCTCCAGAGCGGGCGGCGCGAGCAGTACCGCGTGCGCCGCCTCGACGGCGAACGGACGTACCTCGTCTCGGCCAAGAGCTACCCGCGTAACGTCGAAGTGCGCAACGTGCTCACCTACGACGCCGCCGCGCCGCCCTCCAACAACTCGACGGGGACGATCTCGCTGGAGATGAACCACTCGATGGTGGCCCTCCCCGAAAACCCGATGATGCCGCGCCTGTGCGACCAGCGCGTCGGCTTCTTCTCGCGCACCACGACGGACTACGCCGCCGACGAGCAGAAGGCCGCCGAGCGCTGCATGATCGTCCGCTGGCGGCTCGAACCCAAAGACCCCGCCGCCTACGCGCGCGGCGAACTCGTCGAGCCCGTCAAGCCCATCGTCTACTACATCGACCCGGCCACGCCGACGAAGTGGCGGCCCTACCTCAAGCAGGGCGTCGAGGACTGGAACCAGGCCTTCGAGAAGGCGGGCTTCAAGAACGCCATCATCGCCAAAGACCCGCCCACGCCCGAGGAAGACCCGGAGTTCAGCCCGGAAGACGCGCGCTACTCCGTCATCCGCTACTTCGCCTCCGACATCCAGAACGCGTATGGTCCGAACGTGCACGACCCGCGCACGGGCGAGATTCTGGAAAGCGACATCGGCTGGTACCACAACGTGATGAACCTCTTGCGCAACTGGTACT
>CBDUBO010000351.1:0-3552 GCA_965365405.1 uncultured Rhodothermales bacterium
TGGACTCGCCCGTCTGCGAGTTGAAGCCCGTGGCCGAGACGCGGTGGTTGCGGTGCGGCTGGTACGTGAGCGTGCCCAGCGCGCCCCACGTCGTTTCCACGTCGCCGCGCGCGTCACGCAGGCGCTGGTCGGAGCGCAGCGCGTCCACCTCCTGCGACGAGCCGTCGAGTTGCCACTCGTTGAGCACGCCGTCGCCGTAGTAAGAAGCCCCCTGGCTGTAGGAAAGGCTGGCGATGACGCCGAGTTGCTGGTTGCCCAGGCGCAGCCGGTCGCCCGCCGAAACGCTGAAGCTGCGGCCCAGCGCACCCGTCTGCTGCTGCGGGGCCATCACGCTGGAGAAGGCACGCGAAAAGCGGTCGAGCGCGTGGGCGGCCCCCGCATCGGCGCGGGCGGCCTGGAACGACGGGATCTCCGGGTTGCCTCTGAGCAGCGCGGGAAGCGCGCGCGTGCCGTCGTCGTAGCCCATCCAGTCGCGGCCACCGCCGGCGTAGCCGAGCACCGTCTCGCCCGCCACCTGCGTGTTGGCCGAAACGGAACCCGAAACGGTGAAGGTGCGGCGGTCGGGGAAGCTCTTGGTGTTGATGTCCACCGCACCGCCGGAGAAGTTGCCCGGCTTGTCGGGCGTAAACGTCTTGACGGTAACGACGTTGTCGAGCAGGCTGGCCGGGATCAGGTCGAGCTGGACGCTACGGCGGTCGGGATCGGCAGAGGGCAGTTCGGTGCCGTTGAGCTGGGCCGTGGTGTAGCGGTCGCCCAGGCCGCGCACGCTCACGTACTTGCCCCCCACCACGCTCGCGCCCGTCACGCGGCTCATGGCGTCGGCAGCGTTGGCAGAACCGCTGCGCGAGATGGCTTCGGCGGAGATGGCGTCCGAAACGGCGAGGGCCTTCTGGCGGTCGCGCAGAAGCGTCGCCTCGTTGTTGCGGATGGCGCGGGCCTCGACGGTGACTTCTTCGAGTCCGAGCGCTTCGGTGCTCAGCGTCAGGTCTATGCGCGTTGCCTGACCGGCCTTTACCTCCACGCCTGTCACCGTTTTAGGCGCGTAGCCGATGTAGGAAAACGCGACAGAGTACGTGCCCGGCTGCACGCTGCGGATCTCGTAGCCGCCGTCCAGGTCGGTCGTAGAGCCCGTCGTCGTGCCTGCCAGGCGAACGTTGGCCCCAATGATGGACTCGCCGGTTTCGGCATCCAGCACCTTCCCGACGATGCTGCCGGTCTGAGCGTACGCAGTCGTGCTCAGGGCACTGAGAGCCAGGGCCATCAGCGCGCTACGCAGCCCGGGTGCAACACGTATCATCATACAGATATATCCTAGATATTCAGCCGCTTAGTGCCACACCCCACAATCGGGGTCGTAACGAGCCGCAACTTATCGGAAGCGCATTAACGGCCTGTTACCACGCCATTACCCTACCGTTAACGCCCTACTCTTCACGGCTCCGTCACGACTGCCCTTCACGTCTTCGCGGCGCATGCACAGGAGGAAGGAACTTCAACAGGCACAGATACTTGTTCTGACGATTATTTGTGATGCGTGTGTCCAAACGTTCCGACCTTTCCGTTCTCTTTCCCCTGTGGCTCACCGTGTTCGCGGCGTCGGCGCAGGTCATCATCGTCTCGCCCATCCTGCCCGACATCGAAGCAGCGCTGCGCGTGGATCAATCGCATCTGGGCTGGCTCGTGACGGCGTACGCGGCTATGCTTGGCGTTTTCTCGCTCGCGGCAGGCCCTGTCTCCGACCGTGTCGGGCGGCGGCGCATTCTGCTGTGGGGCAGCATGGCGATGGCCGTAACGCTGCTGCTGCACGGGCTGGCTACCAACTTCGCGTCCCTGCTCGTCATGCGGGGACTTTCGGGCGCAGCGGGCGGATTGCTCTCGGGCGCGGCCGTCGCGTACGTGGGCGACTATTTCCCCTACGAGCGGCGCGGCTGGGCCAACGGCTGGGTGATGAGCGGCATCGCTGTCGGGCAGATCCTGGGCGTGTCGGCGGGCAAATGGCTGGCGGCGCACCTGGGCTACCAGTGGCCGTTTCTGAGCTTCGGGCTGGTGATGGTGGTGGCCGTCGTGCTCGTCTGGCGGTCGGTACCGCAACCGTCCGTGGTGCGCGCCGCCGAGAAGGTCACGTTCGCGGGCGCGCTCCGCTCCTACGGAAAGTTGGTGCGCGAGCCCGCTCCGGCGGCGGCGATGGTGACGTACTTGCTCATGTTTTCGGGCATCGGCCTGTTCGTGCCCTACTTCCCGCTGTGGCTGGAGCGCGTCGTCGGCTTGTCGAGCTTCGACATCGTGCTGCTGTTTCTGGTTGGCGGCTCGGCCAACATGATCACGGGGCCCTTTGCCGGGCACCTCTCCGATCGCATCGGGCGCAAGCCGCTCGTGGTGCTCTCGTGCGTGCTGTTCGGGCTGGCCTTGCTCGCTGTGCCCTACCTCGTGACAGGCGTGGTGACGGCTATCGTCTTTTTCGCCCTCGTGATGATGACGGTCGCCATGCGCATGTCGCCGCTTCAGGCGCTCATCACGGCACTCGTGCCCGACCAGCAGCGCGGCCAGATGATGAGCGCGGCCATTGCCACCGGGCAGGGCGGCATGGCCATCGGGGCCGCCGTGGCAGGCCTTCTCTACGGGCGCTATGGCATCATGGGCAACGCCGTCGCCAGCGCCGTTTTCATCCTGCTCATGGCGGCTATCGTACTGCGCGGCCTGCCCGAGCCCACGGCAGACCCGCTGCCGGTGGCGCAGCCGGCGTAAACGAAAAAACCCTCGGAGACCTGAAAGGCCTCCGAGGGTTGCTGCTACAGCGCAGGGCGTTTACGCGGCCACGGCCGCCTGCTCGTCCACGAGGTTGTCGAGGGCAGCAGGCAGGTCTTCCATCGAGCGGATGACGGCGTGCGCGCCGCGTTCGGAAAGCATGTGCGCGTGCGCGTCGCCGTCTTCGAGGTAGGGGGGCACGTGCCCCACGCACCACATGCCCGCCCGGCGCGCGGCAATGATGTCGTCCCCGGTGTCGCCCACGTACACGGCTTCGTGCGGCTGCACGTTCATGCCCACGGTGGCCAGCATGGCGAGGGCGCGCTGGAGCGGGTACGGATCGGGCTTGCCGCGCCGGTCCTGGTGCTCCATCGCCACGAGCAGCGGAAACTGCTTCTGCCAACCGAAATGCTCGACGGCCCACTTGGCCTCGGCTTCGGGGCGGCCCGTCACGATGCCGAGCACACGGCCCTGCCGCACGGCGTCGAGCGTTTTGGTCGTGACGAGCGGCTTCTCCTGCGTGATCAGCCCGTTCCACCGGTCGCCCCGGTAGCGGCGCTGGAACTCGTCCACCATGCGCCCGAACGAGACCTCCATGTTGGCCTCCTGAATAAGCGCGTGCGTCAGTTTCCAGTCGTCGTTGTAGCCGCCCTGATCTTTATAGCGCTGGATGTGCGCGCCCGTGATCTCGCGTCCGGTGAAGTAATAAGCGGTTTCGACGATGGCGCGGCGGTACGAGTTGGACACGTCCACCAGCACGCCATCCATGTCAAACAGAACGGTGCGGAGCGAGATGGGTAGGCTCAT
>CBDUBO010000352.1:0-3552 GCA_965365405.1 uncultured Rhodothermales bacterium
GGGGCACGGCGTCCACCGCCACGAGTTCGTCGCCCGTCGTCACGACGCCGACGCGGTGCCTTTTCGACACCTGCACGCGCGTCCGGCCCATCGAGGCCAGCACGGCCACGTGGTGCGGGCCGAGGCGCGTGCCGGTATCGAGCACGGTTTCGCCTGCCCGCGCGTCCGCACCGCGCCGGTGGACGTTCTGCCCCGCCTCGACGCCTTCCGGATGGCGCAGCGCAGCCTCACCCTCTCCCATCTCCAGCGCCTCGTAGGGCACGACGGTATCACAGCCCGTGGGCAGCGCCGCGCCCGTCATGATCTCGACGCACGCCCCGGCGTCCGGCAGCCTGTGCGGCGCTTCGCCCGCCGCCTGCGTACTCGCCACGCGAAAGCGCGTCGTTCCCTTCAGCAAGCCCGCGTAAGACAGGGCGATGCCGTCCATCGCCACGCGGCTGAAGGGCGGCTGGTCGCGGTCAGTGAGGACGGTTTCGCGCAGCACGCGCCCGGCGGCATCGGCCAGCGGCACAGCGACCGTGTCGCACGGCTGAACGTGCCGCGCCAGCAGCGCGTCGGCTTCCTCGACGGTGATCACGGCAGCCGCACGTCGTGGAGCCGCCACGCCGTGTAGATGGCCGCAGCGAAGGCCACGTTCGAGAGCAGCATCAGCCCGATGGCGTACGAGCCAGTCGCCTGAAACACGAGCCCCATGATGATGGGCGGCAGGAAACCGCCCAGCCCCCCCGCCGCGCCGACGAGGCCCGTCACGCTGCCGACCTGCGAGGCAGGTGCGCGCCGCCCGACGAGCGCGAACACGGCCCCGTTGCCCACACCGAGCGCCGCCGCGATCGTCAGAAAGCCGACGGTCGCTGTCACCATCCCCGGCTCGAACGCCGTCACGATGGCCCCGATGCCGATGACGACGAAAGCGAAGAGCAGCACGGGCACGCCCCCGAAGCGGTCGGCCAGCGCGCCGCCGATGGGCCGCGCCACGGTGGCGAGCACGATGAAGCCTGCCGCCCGCAGCGCCGCATCCGGCACGGCCAGTCCGTACGCCTCGGTCAGAAAGGTGGGCAGGTACGCGCCGAAGGCCACGAAGCCGCCAAAGGTGACGGCGTAGAGCATGGCCAGGTCACGCGCGATGGGCAGCTTCACGGCCTCGACGAAGCGCGCCGTCATCGAACCCTTCGAGGGCACGCGGCCCGGCGCGTCGCGGCCCAGCAGGGCGAACACGACGGCCATGACGGCGAGCGCCCCCACCACGACGAGGTAGGCCGAGGGCAGGCCCATGTTTTTCGCGATCGAGGGCGATAGAAAGCCCGAGATGGCCGTGCCCACATTGCCCGCGCCGTAGATGCCGAGGTAGAGGCCGCGTTTGGCCGGGGCTACCCAGGCATTCACGAACGGTATGCCGACGGCAAACGAGGCACCGCCGAGGCCGAGCAGCAACCCGCCGGCCAGCAGGGTCGGGTACGCCTCCGTCATCGACAGGAACAGCACCGGCACGATGGTCAGCGCCGTGACGGCGGTGAACATCACCCGGCCGCCATAGCGGTCGGTGAGCGCGCCGATGGGGATACGCGCCAGCGCGCCGATAAGCGCGGGCACGGCCACGAGGAGAGACACCTGGAAGGGCGTCAGGCTCAGCAGCTGCCGGTAGGTCGGAGCCAGCGGCCCCAGCAGGTTCCACGCCCAGAAGTTGACGGCGAGCGCGAGCGTGGCGAGCGTGAGCGCGCGCACCGCGCCGGGCGGGTTGGCGCCCGCCACGGGCGGTGTGGTCAGGGGTTCAGGCATTCAGTCGAGTCGGTAGAGGTACCAGAGCAGGCCGGCGTTGAGGGCCAGGCACAGCCCGCTCGCCAGCGCGGCAGGCAGCACGATAGCCGTGTTGCCGCCCAGATAGGCGTTCATGGTGGCTGTAAAGAGCCACAGTTGAAGCACCACCATGAGGATGACAAAGAGCAGGATGCCGTTGACGATGGTCATCCGCTGGGCGCGCACGAAGTGCGGGCGGGGGGGGGACGGAGCAGGCTTTCTCATGTGGCTGACTCCTCGATGCCCACGGCGTACACGTCGCCTCCGCGCACGTCGAGCAGCACACGGGCAAGCGGGCGGCGCGGTGGCCCGGCCATAGGCCGTCCCGTTTCCAGGTCGAACCAGCCGTTGTGGCACGGACAGTGCAGTTCGAGCGAGCCCTCGCCGCCCGCCACCGATACCTCGGGCTTGCGCGCCGTCACGATGGGGCAGAGCAGGTGCGTGCACTGCTGGTCGTAGGCGACGAACGCTGCCGCGCCCGTGCGCACGAGCAGACGCGGCGCGCTGCCCTCCGGGTACTGGAACGTTTTCGAGCCGCCCACGGGCAACTCGTCCACGCCCGCGATTTTCACCTCGGGAAAGGCCCCCTCGGCGCGGCGGAACAAGCTTTTCCCATAAATCCAGAACTGCCCCACCACGAGCGCCACACTCGTCAGGAAGATGAACTTCACCAGGTCGCGGCGCGAGACGTACTCGTCCTGCGGCCAGTCGATGGGGAAATCCTGACGCCAGCGGGGCTGCTCTTCGAGCGGCCGCCCGTCGGGGGGGACGGTGTGGCGATCTAAGTCTCTGGGGGTTTGCAGGCCGGTCTGAATCATGCCTCGCCTCCGAGGATGTTGATGAAAACGTCGTCCAGCATGTCGTGCCCGATAGTGGACTCGTGGAGCGCCGCCGCCACGTCCACCCAGTCCACCGGCTGCTCGGCGGGCACCATCAGGTTGACCTTCGTGCGGATGGTCTGGCTTCCAAACTGGAAGGTGTTGACGGGCCGGGCGTTGGGCCGCAGCCGCGCCATCTCCTCGCGCGTGCCGAAGGCCAGGGCCTGGCTGGGGCACACCGAGGCGCACATGGGTTTGAGCCCGACCGAGGTGCGGTCGTAGCACATGTTGCACTTCATCATCAGGTTCATCTCGGTGTTCATCTTCGGGACGCCGAAGGGACACGCGAGCACGCAGTTGTTGCACGCGATGCAACGCGGCTTGCGCGCCGACTGCACGATACCGTCTTCGGTGCGCTTGATGGCGTCGGCGGGGCAGACCTCGGCGCACGTGGGCGAGTCGCAGTGCATGCACACGACAGGCACGGTCTGCGTCGAATGAGCGCGGTCGATGTAGTCGAGCTGAATCATGGACTGGCCCCGGTGCGTGTCGCACTCTGCGCACGCCTGCACGCACGCCTGGCAGCCAATGCAGCGGCCTGGATCGATGAAAAACTCGAGTTCGGACGGGACGGGCACGGGCTCAGGGGTGTGGTGAAAGGGGACGGTTTCGCGGCTCCGGGGCGGCCGCGCCGAGGGCCGCTTCCCACGCGCCCTCGTGGCAGAGCCCGGCCACGCGCGCGGCCTGGTACGCCGCCCACGCTGCGTCGAAGCGCTCGGGCGGCACGGCACGGGCCAGCTGCTTTTCGGCAGAAAGGTCGGCGGGCGCGGAAAAGCTCATTGCTGCGGTTCGAGCCGGGCGGCGTATTCGGGCGGGCCGTCAGCCTTGAAGACGCGCACGGCGCACACCTTGTATTCGGGGATTTTCGAGATCGGGTCCT
>CBDUBO010000353.1:0-3543 GCA_965365405.1 uncultured Rhodothermales bacterium
TGTCGGTGTAGCCTTTGTGGTGCTTGGTATGGTGGATCTCCATCGTGCGCGCGTCAATGTGCGGTTCGAGCGCGCTATAGCTGTACGGGAGATCGGGCAGGGTAAAAGCCATGGGAAATGGGGTGTTGGGTGAGCGGATCTGCGTCTCCCATCAACGCCACGAAGTGGGGCGCGGTTTGGCGCTGGCGGGCGCGTTACGGCCCGGTTACGGGCGTAGCAGCTTTTCCAGCCGTGTACGCTGCTCGTCGGTAAGCCGTTCGGCAGCCCTTTCGAGTGCGGCAATCGCCTCATCAAGCGGGTCTGCGCTGCCCATCACCTCCAGGTCGCTGCCGCGCGCGATGGCGGTTTCCAGGAAACGCTGCACGTAAGGCAGCGCGTCGGCGCGGGCGGAGAAGTCCATTTCCAGCTCAAACGTGGCCCTGGCACGGTTGACAGACAGCTTCAGCTTGCGCCCGCCCAGCAGCGTCTTCTCGCTCCCAATCCGGATGAGATCGGCGTAAGCCACCTGCTGCGGCGTTTCGACCAGGTTCTGGAAGATGAACTGCCGAGGGCCAAAAAGCGCACCGCTTTTTGCGCTCCCGAATCGCGTGGCGTCGTAGAGTGCCACCACCTTTTCACCAAAGCCGTCACCGTAGGATTTGCGAGCGGCCCGCTCCAGTCCTTCCGGAATGGCAGGGGCAACGTAGAGCCCCAGGTGCGGCGCGTGCGGGAGGAGTTCTTGGAGTAGAGCTTCCACGCCTCAGGGGACCAGCGCGAGCGGCGTCGGCGTCGTGAAATAGGTCGTGGCCAGGCCCAGCAGGGCGGGCGCGAACATGAGTACCACCAGCAGGATGGCGCACACGACAAGTGCGATGCGCGGCCCCATGGGCAGCACGGGCAGCGGACCGGCAGGTTCGCCTTCGGGTGTCTTCATGAACATGTACACCAGCACGCGCAGGTAGTATGCCGCAGAAACGGCCGAGGTGAGCACGCCGATCAGCACGAGCCACGTCAGCCCTGCTTCGACGGCGGGCGCAAACACGGCGTACTTACCCAGAAAGCCCGCGAGCGGTGGAAAGCCCGCCAAGCTGAACAGGAAAATGCCCATCGTGACGCCCAGCAGAGGCCGCTCGCGGCCCGTACCAGCGAGGGATTCGAGCGTCTGCTCGCGCCCCGTTTTGCCGTCCCATTCCAGGTACGCCATTACGCCAAACGCGCCGACGTTCATGATGGCGTAGACGAGCAGGTAGAACAGCGCGCCCGCATAGCCTTCGGGCGTGCCCGCCGCCAGGCCCACGAGCGTGTAGCCGGCATGGGCGATGCTCGAGTAGGCCAGCAGGCGCTTGACGTTTGTCTGCATGAGGGCGACGACGTTGCCAAGCACCATCGTAAGGAGGGCGACGACGGCGAGGGCCGTCTGCCACTGGAGAGAGGGCAGCGCGGTGTAGAGCACGAGGATGAGCGCGGCAAACGCGGACGCCTTCGAGGCCGTAGACATGAAGCCCGTCAGCGTCGTCGGCGCGCCCTGGTACACGTCGGGCGTCCACATGTGGAAAGGCGCGGCGCTGACCTTGAACAGGAAGCCGATAAAGAGCAGCCCGGCCCCCGCCCAGAACATCACGTTGGCCCCCGTCATCTCCAGCCCGATGCCCATTTCGGGCAGGTACATGGTGCGCGTCGCGCCGTAGAGGAGCGCGATGCCGTAGAGGAAAAAGCCCGTCGAGAACGCACCGAGCAGAAAGTACTTGAGGGCGCTCTCGATGGCCCCGCTGTCCTCGCGCACGAGGGCGGTGAGGATGTAGAGGCAGACCGACATCGTCTCCAGGCCCACGAAAATCATCACCAAGTTGTTGGCCGTACCCAGCCCGATCATGCCCGCCGTGGCAAACAGCAGGAGCGCGTACACCTCGCCGTAGTTGCGTCGGATGCTTCTGAGGTACGGATCGGACAGCAGGACGGTGAGCAGACCGCTGAGCAGGATGACGATGTTGATAAAGGCGGCGTAGCCGCCCGTGCGCACCATGCCCCACCAGGCCGTGCCACCCGGCGCGTTGAGGTGGAGCACCTCCCACACGAGGGCTGCCGCCAGCACGACGCCCGTGAGAATGGGGGCCGTGCGTTTGTTGGCCGAGAAAGCGTCTACGAGCACCACCACGAGGCCCGCCACCACCGTAAGCGTGAGCGAGAAGGTGGCACCCAGGTCAGCGCCCAGCAAGGCGTAAGAAAGCTCCATGCGTCAGAAAAGGTAAGCGCGCTAATTCCGCGTGGCGGCCTCGATGCGGCGGGCCAGCTGCACGTCGCGCTCGGTGATGCGGTTGCCCGCGTCGTGCGTGGTCAGGCGCACGCGCAGCTTGTTGTACGTGTTGAGGAGTTCCGGGTGGTGGTCGAGCTGTTCAGCCTCGAAGCCGATCTGCAAGATGGCCCCGATGGCTTCGCGGAAGCTGCCGAACTCGAACTGCCGCACGAGGGCATCCGCGTCGGCAGACCACGCGGGCAGACTTTCCAGCGCAGCCTGGATTTCCTCTGAGGTGAGCGGCTTCATGGGCGCAGAGCGATATCAGACGAGCGGGATCACCCATCCGCTGAAGAAGACCAGCCACACCAGCAGGTAGATGGGGAGCAGGATGGGCAGCGCGTAGCGGACGAGGTAGCCGAAGAACGAAGGGCAATCCACACCCGAGGACTCGGCAATGGCCTTGACCATAAAGTTGGGCCCGTTGCCGATGTAGGTCATGGCCCCGAAAAACACGGCCGCCACCGAGATGGCCTGCACGTAATGCCACCCTTCGGGATGCCCGATGTGCTGCACCGCGAGGGCGCGCACCGCTTCGGGATTATCCACGGTAAAGGGTGCGAGGCCCGGATTCTGTGCGATGGCGTCGAGCATGTCAGGCGAGGCCGCGAACTTGCCCAGCGCAGCCGACAGGAAGCTCAGGTAGGTGGGGGCGTTGTCCAAGAAGCTCGACAGGACGCCCGTTCCGAAGTAGAAGTGTGTCACGCCCAGCGCCTCGGCGTTTTCAGAGGCGACGGCCTCGATGAGCTTCAGCGCCGGAATCATCGTCAGGAAGATGCCGATGAACAGCCAGCCGACTTCCTTGATGGGCTCGAAGTTGAAATCGTTGCCCTGGAGCGCGCGCTTGTCGGCGGTGACGTAGGCCAGCACGCACACGGCCAGCATGATCATCTCACGGATGCCAATGGGGATGTGCATGCCGTGCAGGTTGGGCACCCACGCCATCACGTTGGGGTCAATGAAAACCGAGGCGATGATGAGGGCGAGCCAGCCGAAGTTCTTGACGCCCGTAACCCGGATCGTCTGCCCGTGCGGAATCGCAGGCGAGAGCGGCGGCGAGGCCGGCGTGCTTTCGGGCAACGCTTCGGGCGGCACGTCCTCGCGCACGCTGTGAGCCTTGTTGCGGCTGTCCACGACGTAGAACACGCCCAGGATGATGAGCAGCGTCGGCACCCAGATGTACCAGATGTGCTCGACCGTCCAGAAAAATGGCACGCCGCGCAGGAAGCCCAGGAACAGCGGCGGGTCGCCGATGGGTGTGAGCGCACCGC
>CBDUBO010000354.1:0-3535 GCA_965365405.1 uncultured Rhodothermales bacterium
CCGTCCGTCGCGACGGCTCGGTGTGGGTAGCACTGGCGGGCGGCAGCATACGTCGGTTCGAGCGGGGAAGTCGCGTGCCTGCGCCGGTTGCGGGATCGGGAAGTGTCTCGGAGGCCACGACCAACACACTCTATGAAACAGCTGATGGGGTGCTCTGGGGCGGGCGGCAGAACGGAGAGGTCTGGCGACTCGAAGAAGGCCGTGCGGGCCAGCGCTTCGTGACGGTCACCCGCACGCTCACGGTAAACATCTCCAGCATGCTCGTCCTGCGCAGTGGGGAGATATGGGTAGGAAGCGAGGGCGGCGGCATTCTGGAGATTGACCCCGCCCGGCCCACAGCGTCCCGGCAGATCACGCGGGCCAGCGGACTGCTCAGCGAGACGGTGTACCACCTGATGCAGGACCGCGAAGGGAACGTGTGGGTGTCGCAGACCGGGGGGGTGGCCAAGTTGCGCCACAACTACGCCGCCTTCGAGAACATTACTACGCAGGCGCTGCCGGACGCGCCCGCGGCGTTGCCCGCGCCCTCCGTGAGTGCTGTCGTGGTGGGTGGGGTGGGCGAGGATCCGTGCAGGCTGTGGGCTGCCCCCCAGGATGCGGGCCTGACGTGCATCCCGCCAGAGGGGGCTTCTGCAGAGATACGACAGGCCGACGGGCTTTGGAGCGACTGGGTGCTGGGCATGGCGCGAGACCGGCAGGGGCGGCTGTGGGTCGGCACACTGCGCGGCATCAACGTCCTCGCCTTCGGCACCACGCCGCTGCCGCCCGGCATCCGGCGCCAACAGTCCATCCAGGTGCTGGGGCGGCCAGCGAGAGTGGCGGGTTACGGCCTCAGCTACAGCATCCTTTCGGTGTCTACGGACTTGCTGCCGTCCGAGCAGGGGTCGGCGCAGGGACTCGAAGTCGTACTGTTCCCGGCCTATCACATCCTCTTCGCACTCGTGAATGACGAGTGGTTCGAGATGGGGCCGGAAGCGGGACTGCCCCAAGCTGTTTTGCACGCCGCCGCCATCGGTCCGGATGGGCGGCTGTGGGTAGGCTCGCGCGATCAGGGGCTCTACCGCAGCACGCAGCCGGTAACGCTGGCGCGACTGCGGGCGCACACCATCGGGCAGGCGGAGTCTGCGGGCGCGGCAGGCCTGACCTTCGAGCAGGTCTGGTCGGTTGCAACGGGCGCGCCTTCCAACCAGATCGAAACGCTACACCGAGAGGGCGGCGACCTGTGGGTGGGCACGCCGGAAGGGCTGGTGAGCCTCGACCCCGCCACCTTGCGCGTGCAGGCTTTTCTGACGCGGGAGAAAGGAATGCCGGCCAACAACGCGGTGAGCCTGGCGCGCTCGCCCTCGACGGGCCACCTCTGGGTGGGCACCAACGGCGGCCTGGCCGAGGTGAACCCGGATGCGCGCACCGTCGTCCGGACGGTCACCAAACAGGATGGACTGGTGGACAACGAGGTCTGGTTCTACGGCTCCGTCGCCGCCAGCTCCGACGGAACGATCTATTACGGAACGGCCAAGGGCATCGCCATCTACCATCCCGCCCGTGACGCGGGCAACACGACGCCCCCCGTGCTGCACCTGACAGGCTTCGAACAGCACCGCAGCGCGACGGGCCGCAACGAAATCTCGTTCGAGTATGCCGGGCTCAGCTTTGCCAGCGAGCGGCAGGTGCGCTACCGCACACGCCTGCTCGGCTACGACGCCCAGTGGTCGGAGCCCATCGCGGACACGCGTCTGCGCTTTACCAACCTGCCGGCGTTTTTCGTGCCCAAGAAGTACACCTTCGAGGTGATGGCCGCCAACGAGAGCGGCGTGTGGACGGAGACGCCACTGCGGCACACCTTCTTCGTCTCGCCCCGGCCGTGGCTCACGTGGTGGGCATTTCTGGGCTACGCCGTGCTGCTCGGCCTGGCCGTGTTCGGCGTGGATCGGGTCCAGCGGAGGCGGCTCATCCGGCAGGAGCGCCAGCGCAGTCACGAGCGTGAGCAGGCCCTCAAGCTCGAAGCCGCCGAGGCGTGGGCCACCTACCTCAACGCTGAGAACGAGCGCAAAACAGCCGAGCTTGAAAGCGCCCGCCGCCTCCAACTCTCGATGCTGCCCGAAAAGGTGCCCGAGCACCCCTCCGTCCACATCGCGGCTTATATGTGCACTGCCACGGAAGTGGGTGGGGACTATTACGACTTCCACGCCGCCGGCAACGGCACCCTCACCATCGCCATCGGCGATGCGACGGGGCACGGGGCTGCCGCCGGGACGGTCGTGACGGCCACGAAGGGGCTCTTCATGCTGCTCGCGGGGGAGGCCTCACTCGAAACCATCGTGCGCCGGGCTACCCGCGCGCTGCGCCAGATGCGCTTCCGCAGCATGTACATGTCGATGGGACTTGTGCGCATCCATGACCACACCATGGAGTTCGTGGGGGCCGGAATGCCGCCCGCGCTCCTCTACCGAAAGGCCACGCAGCGTGTTGAAGCCATCGCACTCAAGGGGATGCCGCTCGGCGGATCGCTCCATTATCCCTACCACACCGAAACCATCGGCGTGGAGACGGGGGACGTGCTGCTGCTGATGACAGACGGGCTGGCGGAACTCTTCAACGGCGCGCACCAGATGCTCGGCTATGACCGCGTTCAGGAACTGTTCGCCCGCGTTGCAGACCGGTCGCCGGAGGAGGTAATCCGTTTCCTGATGACGAGCGCGGCGGACTGGCTGGGCTACGAGCTACAGGGGGGAGAGGTACCTGACCGCGAACTGGGCAACCAGGACGACATCACCTTCGTCGTGCTCAAGGTGCGGTAGCGTGTGCCGGCTGCGGTTGGCGTGCCCGTAAACACGTAGGGGCGTGCCGCGGCACGCCCCTACTGCGTCTGTCGTGAACTGAGGACTCAGTTGAAGCCGGTGCCCGACACAACGGGCTTGGCGTCTTGGTTGGCCACCTGCCACGCCGTCGCAAAAATCAGGCGCGTGCGGCTTTCCATCTGCGGGTAGTCAATCTTTTCCGGTTCGTCGTCCAGACCGTGGTAGTCCTCGTGCGTGCCGTTGAAGTAGAAGATGAACGGGATGCCCTTCTTGCCAAAATTCCAGTGGTCGGAACGGCGGTAGAACTGGTTGGGATCGTCCTTCGAGTTGTACTTCTCGCTCAGCTCCACATTCACGCCCGTCATCGTGTTGACGCGCGCGTTGATGTCGTGCAGTTCCTGCGAGATGAGGTTCGAGCCGATGATGTAGACGTAGTTCTCCGGCTTCTGACCGTCGTACTCCGGATCACGCCGCCCGATCATGTCAATGTTGAGGTTTGTGACCGTCTGTTCGAGCGGCACGAGCGGCTCCACGTCGGCGTAATAGGCCGAGCCGAGCAGGCCCTTCTCTTCACCCGACACGTTGAGGAACAGGATGGAGCGGCGCGGGCCGTGGCCGTCCGCTTTCGCCCGGGCAAAGGCCTCCGCGATTTCGAGCACGGCTACCGTGCCTGAGCCGTCGTCGTCGGCGCCGTTGTTGATGGTGTCGCCGTCGCTGTTGCCCGCCGGGTTGATGCC
>CBDUBO010000355.1:0-3519 GCA_965365405.1 uncultured Rhodothermales bacterium
CGGTGTAGCGAAAGCGCCCGACGGACTCTTCTGTCGTAGTGAAGCGGTAGCCGTCGAAGACGAGGTTGCGGTAGGCGTTGCCGGGCAGGCGCGGGCTGATGAGGCGGTCGCGCACGAGGGCCGGGCGGCTCGTGGCCACGAGCGTACCCGCGCGATACACATTCAGGTCGAGCCCGACGCGGCGCGCGAGCGAGTCCACGGGCGTGCGTTCGAGCACCTGGTAGGGCAGTTCACCCGGAAGCGCGTCGAGCACGAGCGTTTCCTCGACCCGTTCGAGGTGCTGGCGCAGCCACGACTCGACGGCGCGCTCGTTCTCGCCCCGCACCACCCCCATGCCGACGAGTCCGACGGCGATGACGGACAGGATGCCGACGCCCAGAAAGGCGTTGAGCACGCGATCCTGAAAGCGCTGGCGAGGTGGAGGCAGCAGTCCGGCGCGGCGGCGCATCACCAGGCCAAAGGCCCACAGCGGCAACCCCACGAGCAGGCCCGCGAGGGTGAGCCGGAGGCCGAAAAAGAGGTGGTCGAAAAGAGAAAAGGCGGCGGTACGTACGGCCACGACGCGCTGCGTACCGCCGGGTGGGCGGCCCGGATCGGGCGCGAAGCCCTGCGCCTGCCGCTCGTAGCGCGTGGTGTAGGGCTCGCCGCGCACGGTTTCCTTGCGCCACAGCACAGGCGTCGTGCGCAGGCGCCGCTGCACGTCGTCGTCGAGGCGGTAGCGGCCAAAATCGCGGCCCACGCCGCGCACGAGCGCGCCGTCGCGGAAAAGCGCCACGGCCAGTTCACGCCCCACGCCCGACGGATCGCCGGAGGGCAGGAGCACGCGCGGAAAGGGCGTCGTCAGGTCCTGAGACACCACCTGGGGCTCGGCGCGTGCCAGCACCCATCCCGCCGCGTCCAGCCTCTGGACGCCCAGGTACTGAAAGCGGTCGGCCTCCCGCTCGCCCGTGATGGGCTCGACCGTCGGCCCCTCTCCATCCCGTTCGGCGTGCATGGCGCGCAGCAGCAGCAGATCGTCAGCGTCGCGGGCTTCCTGCACCGTGGCCCCGGACAGGTCGGGGGCGTCGCTGTAGCGCCCGGCCAGCGCGCTTTCGGGGGTGTAGAAGGCCAGCGTCACGTCGTAGCCGGCCAGCACACCCAGCAGCGTCGTGCGGACGAGGTCGGCGGCATGGGCGTCGAGGCGGGCGCGGCGCGTGCTGTCGGGCGGGGCGGCCAGCAGGGCGCGCACGTCGCCGTCGTCGGCCGCCGCTTCGAGCGCTTGCGTGAGCGCAAACAGCGCACGGGGGTCGCGGCTCTCGTCGAAGGTGGCGGCGGCGTCGAGCATCCGCGCGTTGCGTTGCAACGTCAACCCCTCGTAGAGCATGGGATAGAGCAGACCCGTCAGCACCAGCACGCCCACGAGAATGCGGCGCAGCGTGAGGGCCTCCCAGGTGAGCCGGCGGCGGATGCGGTGGGCGAGCGCAAGGGCGATGCTGCCGCCGATAAACGCGAACGCGACGAACCAGGGCGGCAGCACAGCCGCCGGCACAAGCGCGTACGCAGCACCTGCCCCAGCAACGCCCACGAGCAATCCGGCAGCCACTACCGCCGCCGCCCCTCGCTGTCCCAGCTTTTCGGCGGCATGAAAAGCGCCCAGCCACGCCGCCACGCCCAGAAGCACCATCCCCAGCACCAGCGCCAGCAACGCGCATAGCACTACGAGCACGAGGGGCTGCGGCATCAGCCCGCTGCGGGCGAAGAGGTTGAGGGTGCTGTCGAGCACGCTGCGGCGCGCAAAGCCGCTCACAACGCCCCCCATCGCCAGCGACAGCCAGACGGTGAGCACGACGACGGCAACTGCTGCCATACGGTGCGCCCCCGTGCTCTGCCCCGTCACGCCCTGACCTCTGACGACGCCCAGTCGCCGCAGCAGGCCCAGCAGCGTCAGCCCCAGCAGCACAACGGTCAGCGCCGTCAGCACCAGGTCGCCCGTCGAACGCATCAGGCCCAGCCCGTAGGTCGAGGCCAGGTGGGTGGGGTCGAAGAGCGGGGCGAAGGGCGCGCGCCGCACCTGCCAGCGGCCCGGCACGTCCAGCGCGAGCAGCGCAGCGCGGAAGCCGGCAAGCGCGACGGCCCAGAGCGCGAACCGCACCGCCACCTGCCGTCGCCCCCGTTCGCGCGCCGCCGCCCGCACATACAGGTGCCACAACCCCCACAGCAGCCACCCGCCCAGCAGCGCCGACCAGAAGGCCTTTACGTCTATGTAGCGCCGCCGCTCAGCGCGCAGCAGCGTCTCCGCAGGAGGTGGCACCACGTCGAGCGCCAGCAGGGGTGTGCCGTCCGGGGCGCGCACGAGCGTTCCTGGCCCACCCGGTGCGTGCAGCGCGATGCCCAGTTGCATCCGCTGCTCCAGGTTGCGCGTGAGCGCGTAGGGCCGCAGGTAGCTGTTCTGGACGGGCGGATCGTAGCGCAGCAGGCGCCCCACGCGCACCTCCCCTATCGTGGCCCGACCGTCGTGGACGGCGTGGCGAGCCACGAGCAGACTCCGGACAGAGCCATCCTCGACAAACGCCTGCTCCGCCTCGGCGGTGGCTTCGGGCGGATAGAGGCTGCTGCCCTGCCACGCCACGAGGGCGAGCGGCTCGCCTCCCCACACCTCGACCGACGTGCGCGCGTCCAGCCCGAGTGCCGTGACGAGGCGCACCAGCTGTTCGTCGCCGTCGTCGTCCAGCGTCCTAAGGGCCCGCTGCACTGTGGGGTCGGCGGCCAGCAGGCGGGCTTCTTCTTCCAGCTCGGCGTACACGTCCTGCACCAGGGCGGCGGCTTCGCCGAACGCCTCAGTGGCCTGCTGCTGCTGCACCTGCGCCACGCGGCTGCTCAGGCGCGCCATGCCCCACGCCTGCGCCCCCGCCCACACGGCCACCAGCACGGCCAGGCCAACGGCGACGGCCAGAAAGACACGCACGTCCAGGCGGGAGGGCAGGCGTGACGACATCACGGGCAGAGTGGGTGGACAGGCGGCGGAATGTTAAGCCTTGCGAGTCGGCAGCGCGCACCCTGCTGCCCCACGCCTCACGGCTCGATGCGCAGCTCGCGCAGTTCCCACGTTCCCTCCCGGCGGCCCATGCGGGCCATCACCTGGAAGGTGCGTCCGGGTGCGCGGTAGCGGCCGGAGGCAAACGCCGCCCCTTCGCCAGACCCCATGTGGTGCTCGAAGGCGAACGCCTCGGGGGGATGGGCCTCGAAGAACTCCGCCAGCACGTAACGCATCTGAGCGCGGCTGTAGGTCGTCGTCATGCCCTCGATGGTCACCTCTACGCGGTCGGCGCTGCGCAGGACCAGGGCCTCCGCATCGCCCTGCGCGAAAGCCGCTTCCACCTGCGCGAACCCCGCGTCCTGCCCCTGCGCCACCAGGGGGACGAGCATCAACAGCAGCCCTGCGAGTACACGAACAAAAACAGCCATTACCCTACCGGAATACGTCTGGGGGCAAAGTAGCAAAAGGCAGACCGGGGAGCCCTGCCCCGCTCTGCCTCTGCC
>CBDUBO010000356.1:0-3518 GCA_965365405.1 uncultured Rhodothermales bacterium
CCTTCGCGTGGGCTTCACGTCAGAAGCTATCTCGTCGTACATGCTCAAGAACTACCTCCTCGTCGCCCTGCGCAACCTGCGCCGCCACAAGGCCTACTCCTTCATCAACGTGGTCGGGCTTGCGGTCGGGTTGACGTGCTGCCTCGTCATCTTCCAGTACGTCGCCTTCGAGTACAGCTTCGACCGGTTTCACGCCCACGAGCGGGACCTGTACCGCGTGCTTCAGTCGACGCCGCTCGTGACGGAGCCGTTCGAAGGCGGGGGCGACAACACCGGCTTCGCGCTGGCACCGGCGCTGGATGCGTCCGTGCCGGAGGTGCTGCACGTGGCGCGGCTCCATCCAGAGTACGACGGGGCCCTCGTTTCGAACCCGGCCCGGCCCGAGCTGAGGTTCGAGGAGCGTCGGATGTTCTACACCGACCCCTCGTTCCTGCAGATGTTCACGTTCCCGCTCGTGGGGGGCACGCAGCAGGCAGCGCTGGAGCCCGGCACGGTGCTGCTGTCGGTGTCGATGGCGCGCAAGTATTTCGGCAGCGCCAACCCAATCGGGCAGGTGCTCGACGTGACGGGCGCGACGGAGCGGGGCTACCGCGTGACGGGGGTTTTCGAGGACGTACCGCCCAACTCGCACCTCCAGTTCGACTTCCTCCTGCCCATGGAGGATCTCCTGCAAACGGAAGACTACCTCAGCGAGCCGGAGGGCGGCTGGAGCTGGAATAACTTCTACACCTACGTCCAGCTCTACCCCGGGGCCGACCCCGCGACCGTCGAGCGGAAGATGACGGAGGCGTACACGACCTACCGGGGCGAGGCGCTGCGCCAGCAGCAGCGGAAGGCGCAGCTGTGGGCCCAGCCCCTGCGGGACATCCACCTCAACGCAGAGATTCAGGGGTGGAGCGGGCTCGCGTCGGGCAGCTACCGGACGGTGTACTTCTTCACCCTCATCGGCCTGATCACGCTCGTCATCGCGCTCGTCAACTACGTCAACCTGGCGACGGCGCGGGCGCTCGACCGGGCCCCGGAGATCGGGGTGCGCAAGGCGGTGGGCGCGCGGCGGAAACAGCTCATCGTTCAGTTCCTCTTCGAGTCCGGCCTCACCAACTTCGTGGCCGCCCTCCTCGCCCTGGTCGCGGCCATCCTGCTCACGCCGCTCGTGAACAACCTCGCCGGTACGCAGCTCTCGGTGGCAGGCTGGCTCAACCCCCTGTTCTGGCTGGCCTTTTTCGCCACATTCTGCGCCGGGACGCTCCTGGCCGGCCTGTACCCGGCGTTCGTGCTCTCTGCGTTCCAGCCCTCTTCGGTGCTGAAGAGCAAAGGCAGCACGGCCAGCGGGCAGCTCTGGCTGCGACGCGGCCTCGTCGTGCTCCAGTTCGCGGCCTCCGTGGTGCTGGCCGTCGGCACGGCTGTCGTCTACGACCAGCTCGCCTTCATGCGGCAGATGGATCTGGGGCTCGACCTGGAGCAGGTGCTGATGGTGAGCGGCCCGCGCGTGCTGCCGGAAGGGACGGAGCCGGAAACGGCCATGACGACTTTCGCCGAAGAGCTGCGGCGGCTCCCGGCCGTCCACCGGGTCGGCACCTCGACGGCGCTGCCCGGGCAGGCGTTCAACTGGAACGGAGCCAGCATCCGGCGGGCCACGGACAGCCCCGGCAGCGTGATTCGCGGCGTCGCCACCTACATCGACACGAGCTTCGCGGGCGTTTTCGGGCTGGAGTTGGCGGCGGGGGACGGGTTTCTGGAGTTCACCCCGCCTCCCGATTCAGGAGATACGCCCTTTCCCCTCATCGCCAACGAGACCGCCGTTCGGACGCTCGGCTACGCGTCGCCATCGGCAGCACTGGGCGAAGCCATCGTCATTGGTGACTACGACGCCCGCATCGTCGGCGTGTTCAGGGACTTCAACTGGTCGTCGGCCCACGAGACGCGGCAGAACATGTTCTTCGTCCGCTACGATGGCGGACGGCACGTCTCGCTCCGGGTGGGCACGGAGGATCTGCCTGTTACGCTCGCGGCCATCGAGGCCACGTACAGCCGCCTCTTCCCCGGCAACGTCTTCGGCTACGCCTTTGCCGACGAGGCCTTCGACGAGCTGTACCGCAACGAGGAACGCTTCGCCACGCTGTTCACCCTCTTCGCTGGGCTCGCCATCCTGATCGCCTGCCTGGGCCTGTTCGGGCTGGCGGCCTTCACGACGCGGCAGCGCACGAAAGAGATCGGGGTGCGCAAAGTGCTCGGCGCGTCCGTCGGCAGCATCATCACCCTGTTGAGCAAGGATTACGCCCTGCTGGTCCTCGGGGCCTTCGGGGTGGCCGTGCCTATCGTGTACCTGCTGATGGAGCGGTGGCTGGAAGGCTTCGCCTACCACGTCGAGCTGGGCGTGGGCGTCTTCCTCGCCGCCGGTCTCCTCGCCTTCACCGCTGCACTGCTGTCGGTGAGCACGCAGGCCCTCCGGGCGGCAAAGGCCAATCCAGTGAAGGCCCTCCGGTACGAATAACGCCCCTATCACCCCTCGGAGGTCTGCAAGCCGCCGAGGGTTCCAACCCCTCCCCGCGCCATGTGGAAAAACTACCTCAAGAGCGCCTGGCGCAGCCTGCGGGCGCAGAAGCTGCTCGCCGGCATCAACCTGCTCGGCCTGAGCATCGGGCTGGCGTGCTTCAGCCTGTGCCTGCTCTACGCCATCAACGAGTTCAGCTTCGACCGCTTTCACGAGCGCGCTGACCGCATCTACCGGGTGTACCGCCAGACGGAGGCCCTTGAAGGGCGCGATGCCGCTGCCGACCCCTACCTGCCGATGCCGCTCGGCCCGGCCCTCGAAGCCGCGATGCCGGACGTGGAGGCGTCTGTGCGCTTCCGCGACGCCTGGGGCGAGGAGTTCGTCCGCGTGGGCAGCCGGGTGGAGCGGCTGGGCGTGACGTTTGCCGACCCGCAGGTCTTTTCCGTCTTCTCCTTCCCGCTGAAGCACGGCGACCCCGCCACGGCGCTGCGCGACCCCGGTAGCCTCGTCCTCACCGAGGCGACGGCGCGGCAGCTTTTTGGGGGCGAGAATCCTGTCGGGAGAACGGTGGAGATCAAGCTGGGCGAGGCGTACGAGCCTTTCACCGTGTCTGCCGTCGCCGCAGACCTGCCGCCCAACTCCAGCATCACGTTCGAGGTGCTGGCCAGCTACGCGCGCTTTGCACAGACGCCCTCCGGCCAGCGCTACCTGGATAGCTGGAATCGCTCCGCCTTCCACACGTTCGTGCTGCTGCGCCCCCAGAGCACCCTCCCCGCCGACGCCGACCGCCTGCTCGCCTTCCGGCGCACGCATTACCCGGACGAAGAGGCTGAGCTACGCGCGCAGGGCTACTGGACGGGCGTTGGCGCGCCCATCACCTACGGCCTGCAACCGCTGCGCGAGGTGCACACGAACCCGAACATCAGCGGCGGCTCGACGCCTCCGGTAGATCCAAAAAACGTCTGGCTGCTGCTGGCAATCGCCGCGGGCGTGCTGCTCATCGCGTGCATCAACTTCACGACGC
>CBDUBO010000357.1:0-3509 GCA_965365405.1 uncultured Rhodothermales bacterium
AGGCGGTGCGGCACGCCCTCGAACGTGGCGAGGCTCTCGCGGACGACCTCGCTGCGCACCTCCATCACGCGGGCCGCAACGGCAGCCGCGAGCGAGTTGTACAGGTTGTGGCGACCCCTGAGGGCCAGTTGTCCGGTGGGCATGAGGAATTCCTCCTGTTGATTGAGGCGAAGCACGATCTGGCCGTCGCGGATGAAAGCGCCCTGTGCGGGCTCTCTTTCCTGCGTGATGGCGAGCGACCGGAACGTGCGGCTGTGCTGGATGAGGGAGAGGTAGTCGGAGAGCAGCGGATCGTCGGCGTTGTAGATGAGCCAGTCGCCCTCTGCCTGGTTTTCAAAGATTCGGTATTTGCTCTGCGCGTAGCGGTTGAAGTCGTGGTTGTAGCGGTCGAGGTGGTCAGGCGTGATGTTGAGGATGACCGCCACGCGGGGCCGAAACGTCTGGATGTGGTCGAGCTGGAACGAGGACACTTCGAGCACCACCACGTCTTTTTCCGTCAGCCCCTCGACGTAGTCCGAGAACGGATAGCCGATGTTGCCGCCGACGACCGTTTTGCGGCCCGACTGCCGGAAGACGTGGCCCGTCAGGCTCGTGGTGGTCGTCTTGCCATTGGTGCCGGTGATGGCGACGATGGGCGCAGCGCAAAACCACGACGCCACTTCGATTTCGGAAAAGACGGGGATGCCACTGCGGGCGGCCATCAGGAGCAGGGGCGCGTCGGACGGTACGCCGGGGCTGACCACCATCAGGTCGGCGTCGAGCGCCTTTTCGGTGTGTCCGCCAAACTCGTACTGCACCTTGAGCGCGCCGAGCGCCTCGGTCAATCCCTCCGTTGCCGGGCCACGCTCGCTCAGGAAAACCTTCGCGCCCTGCCGCGCCAGCAGCCGGGCCACGGCCAGCCCGCTGCGCGCCCCACCCACTACGGTGGCACGTTTGGCTTTGAGAGGGAAGGGAGCGGGCATCGGAAGTGTCAAATGTCGAGTGACGAGTAGGGGCGCAAATCATTGCGCCCAGAGGCACGTCCTTATTGAATGCGCAGCGACAGCAGCGTGGCCACAGTCGTGACGGCGGTGATAATCCAGAAGCGCGTCACGATTTTGGCTTCGTGCGTGCCCTTGGCCTCGAAGTGGTGGTGCAGCGGCGCCATGCGGAAAACGCGCTGGCCCGTGCCCGTCCGCTTTTTCGTCCACTTGAAGTAGCCCGTCTGGATAATGACCGACAGGGCCTCGGCGAAGTAGATAAAGCCCATGATGGGCAAGAGCAGCTCTTTGCGGATGACGAGCGCAAGCGTCCCCACGGCCGCACCGAGGGCGAGCGAGCCGGTATCGCCCATGAAAACGGTGGCCGGGTAGCCGTTGAACCACAGGAAGCCGAAACACGCCGCCGCCATCGCCGCGGCGAAAATGGTGGCCTCGCCCGCGCCCGGCAGAAAGAGGACGTTGAGGAAATCCGACAGCACGGCGTTTCCGACGACGTAGGTGAGCGCCACGAGCCCGATGGCCACGAAAGCCGTCACGCCCGTCGTGAGCCCGTCGAGGCCGTCGGTGAGGTTGACGGCGTTGGAGACGCCCGTGAGGATGAACACGACGACGGGGATGTACACGAGCCAGCCGATGTCGAGGCCGCCCACCCAGTCGCGGAAAAAGAAGTAGTCGAAGTCCTTGCCCGCGAAAAAGGGCATGTGCGTGATGGAGCGCACCTCCGCGAACTGCGGGTGGAAGTAGAGCACGACGCCCACGACCAGGCCCAGCGTGATCTGCCCGACAAGCTTGTAGCGCGGCTTGAGGCCCTCTTTGTTCTTGCGGACGGTTTTGATGTAGTCGTCGGCAAAGCCGAATGCGCCCATCCAGGCGGTGGCGAGCACGACGAGCCATACGTACACGCTTCCGATGTCGCCCCACAGCAGGGTCGCGCACAGAATGGCGAGCAGGATGATGAGGCCGCCCATCGTAGGCGTGCCCGACTTGTGGGCGTGGCTCACGGCTCCGGCGGCCTCGCCCTCGCGGACGCGCTCGCCGAGCTGCTCTCGGCTGAGCCAGTTGATCATGGCCCGCCCCACAAAGAGGGCGATAAAGAGGGCCGTGATGGCCGACAGCGACGCCCGCACGGTGATAAACTGGAACACCTGAAAGCCAGCGGGCTGGTAGGTCTTTTCCAGATACGTGAGCAGGTAGTAGAGCATCGTAGTAGGCGTCAGTCCTGCTGGGGGTGAGTAGCACCGAAAAGGCGGCGCACTTCGGCGCGGTCGTCGAAAGGCACTTTCTCCGTGCCGACGACCTGGTAGTCCTCGTGGCCCTTGCCAGCCACCACGAGCACGTCGCCGGGCACGAGGTGGTCGGCAGCGTAGGCGAGGGCTTCGCGACGATCCACAATCCAGGCGGCGTCGCCGGGCGCGTCCATGCCACGCCGGATCTCGCTCAGGATGGCCTCGGGGTCTTCGCGGCGCGGGTTGTCGCTCGTGACGACGACGCGGTCGGCGTAGCGCTCGGCCAGGCTACCCATCAGGCGGCGCTTGGGCACGTCGCGCTCGCCGCCGCAACCGAAGAGGCACCACAGGCGTCCCTCGCCGGTCATGGTTGCGCGGGCGGTTTGCAAGACGTTTTCGAGCGCGTCGGGCGTGTGGGCGTAGTCCACGATGATGCTCTTGCCGTCGGGCGTGACGAACTGCTCGAAGCGCCCCGGCACGGGCGGTGCCTGGCGGAGCGCATCCAGGATGGGGGCGGCTTCAAAGCCCAGGGCGCGGCCTGTGGTGTAGGCCGCGGCGAGGTTGTACGCGTTGAAGCCGCCCACAAAGGGGAAACGGGCCGTGTGCCCGTCGAGGTCGAGGGTGAGGCCGCGCATCTCGTTGCGCCGCACGGCAAAGCGCACGTCGGCATCGGCGCGGGTGCCATAGGCGAGCGGGCGCGCCTTGGTGTCCGCCACGATGGCCGCGCCGCTGGGGTCGTCGCCGTTGTAGATGGCGGCAGCGCTTTCGTCCAGCCCGTCGAACAGGCGTTTTTTGGCTTGCAGGTACTCAGTGAACGAGCCGTGGTAGTCGAGGTGGTCGCGCGTGAGGTTGGTGAAGACACCGGCGGCAAAGCGCGTGGCCGCCACGCGGTGCTGGTCGAGTGCGTGCGAGGACACCTCCATGGCGGCATGCGTGACGCCACGGTCCGCCATGCGGCGCAGCAGGTGCTGGAGCGCGGGCGCGTCGGGCGTCGTGTGCGTGGCCTCCTCAACCTCGTCTCCCACGCGCACCTCGATGGTGCCGATGAGGCCGCCTTCCAGCCCCAGGTGCCGAAAGAGGTGGTAGAGCAGATAGGTCGTCGTCGTCTTGCCGTTGGTGCCCGTCACGCCCACGAGGGTGAGGGCTTCAGACGGCTCGCCTTCCACGAGCGCCGCGGCGATGGCGAGGGCGGCGCGGGTAGAGCGTACCTGCACGAGGGCGGTGCCGGCCAGGCGCACAGTGGCGTCTGCCGGCACCGCCTCGCACAGGATCGCGGTTGCTCCGTTTTTAACAGCCTTGTCAA
>CBDUBO010000358.1:0-3502 GCA_965365405.1 uncultured Rhodothermales bacterium
TCAACAACAGCCAGCTCGGTGGCCGTGCCCTTACCGTCAACGAAGCCCGCCCGCGCGAAGAGCGCAGCGGTGGAGGCGGTGGGCGAGGCCGCTACTGAGTGTAGCCCGTTTGTGTCTTCAGCAAAGGCTCGGCTTTCTGCCGAGCCTTTGCTGTTTGTGCCCGCTTTGCCGGGCCACAAAAGTGAAACCCTCTCCGTGAGCGCCGAGAGCAGGCTTACGGAGAGGGTTTCTCTATGTACCGCGTACGGGATTCGAACCCGTGTTACCGCCGTGAGAGGGCGGCGTCCTAGACCCCTAGACGAACGCGGCGTTTTTGGAGGGCCGCAAGTTACAACACCCTGCACCCCAGGTTTCGCTTCATCCTTTTTTGGAGCACGGAGCCGCACGGCGGGCCGTGCTATCTTGCGCCATGCCCGGCGTCACCACCTTCTACCTCGAAATGCTCGCACCGCCGGAGGGCGCGCCCGTGCCCGCGCCGGCTGCCGTGCGGATCCTGCGGGCGCATCGGCCCACGGTTGCGTTCTACCGCTTTCTCTACCGCGAGGTGGGCGCGCCGTGGCACTGGGTAGACCGGGAGAAAATGGACAGCAGCGCACTCGCCGACCTGCTCCACCACCCGGACGTCCACGTGCACGTGCTCTACGACGACGGCACGCCGGCAGGCTACTGCGAACTCGACTACCGGCAGCCCGGCGAGGCCGAGATCGTCTATTTCGGGCTCATGCCGCACGCCATCGGGCGGGGCCTGGGGCGCTTCTTTCTCGACTGGACGGTGCGAGAGGCGTGGCGGCACGGCCTCTGCCGCCTCTGGCTGCACACCTGCACGCGCGACCATCCCCGGGCTCTCGCCACGTACAGGCAGGCGGGCTTTGCCCTCTACCGCGAGGAGACGAGCCCCGCGCTGGGCTGAAGTCCAGTGGACGTGCTTTCGACTTGTGGCAGGAGGGGACGCACCCGATTTTGCGCGCCCGTTCCATCCGTTCGCGTCCATGCGCCTGCTTGCTGCCCTTCTCGTCCTTTGCCTCGCGCTCGGTGCGTCGGCGCGGGCACAGGACGCGGTTCTGACCGGGCGCGTGGCGGATGCGCGCGGCGTGGCACTTGAAGGCGTGAGCGTGTTCGTGCCGGGCACGCTTTCGGCCACCTTCACCCTTGGCGACGGCATGTACCGACTCGACGACGTGCCGGTGGGCGCGGTGGCGGTGCGCTTCTCGCTGGCCGGATACCGCCCGCAGACGGCAACGGTGACGGCTGCTGCCGGGGAGGTGCGCACGCTCGACGTGGTGCTCGAACGGCAGCCCTTCTGGGAACGCGCCCTGCTCTTCTCGACCGATCCGGAGGCCGAAGCGGGGGCGCACTTTTCGCCTGAGCGGGTGCGCGACGCCGGCGATCTTCCCGCCCGCAGCGTGGGCGAGGCGGCGGGGCTGCTGCCAGGCGTCGCCCGCGACGAGCGCTCGGACACGCTGGCCTTCATGGGGGGCACAGCGGTGGCCCGCACCCTCGACGGCGTGCCGCTTCCGGCACCCCTGGCGCTGCCGTGGCCGGGCGTGGCGCAGGTCGCCTTCTACGGCGAGCACACGCCCGCCTCACTTGCCGGAGGGCGCGACGGACTGCTCGCCCTGACCACGCGCGACGGCAGCGCGGCGCGGCAGTTCTACGTGGAGGGGCTGGCGTCTCCCTTCAGCGCCGCCGGGCTGACCGAAGTGCGCGGCGCGCTCGGCGGGCCGCTGCTCGGCAACCGGGCGCGCCTGTTCGTGGCCGGGTCGGCGGCTCGGCAGGACGATTTCGCGCCCGCCGCCGTGCCCGTGTGGCAGGTGCGGGAAAGCGTGCTGGAAAGGTTGCTCGCGTCGCCGCAAGAGATCGTCATAGACCGGCCCGGCGATCCGAGTGACGTGCGCTACCTGCCCTTGCCGGTGGGCCTGCCCGATACCGTTGCCCTGACGGCCCTCGGCATTCCCGCGGGCTACCGGTTTGCCGGGCTGCGCAATGCCACCGAAGCGCTGACCCCTGCCGACTTCAAGAAGTCCTGGCTGCGGCGGGGCCCGGAGGCGGAGACGCGCCGCCTGCTCGCGCGCGCTGGCGCTTCACTCGCCGCCTTCGACTTCAGCCTGACCTACGCCGCTGCTTCCGACGCGCGCGACGTGTGGAACCGCTCGCAGGCCCTCTTCCGCAGCGAAGCGTTCGGGCGCACCGAGACGCGGCAGCGCTACCTGCGCGGCGACATCGGACGCACCTTCGGGCCGTTTGCGCTCCGCTTCACGCTCTCCACCTACCGCGACCGCAGCACCACGTTCGACCCCCGATTTCCCAACCGCATCGCGGAAACGCTGGCATACGGCAACCTGTCCGAACCCGCCAACGCGACCGCTGCCGCCTACCGGCTTTACCTGGCAGAAGGAAACCGGCTTGTGCCGCTATACAGAGATGGAACGCTGCCCTCGCAGGCAGGCGTGGCGGGCCTCTTTGCGCTGCCCGGCGCCGCGGGTACGGGCTTCGACAGGGCTGAGATGGACGCGGCGTTTTTGCGGCTCGAACAGACGGCGCGCCTGCGCGGGCATGCTCTCACGATGGGGGTGGAGCAGCAGCAGCAGGCCCTGCGGCGCATCACCATCGCCGAGGCGGCGGCGCTGGCGCGGTTTGAAGTTGGGCGCTACGAGGATCTGCCGCCTGGTGGCGTTGAGAGCCGCTACTACGGCTACGATGACCTGGGCCTGGACCGCGCGGACAGCGAAAGCCTGGAAGCGTTTGCCCGGCGCGGGGGCTGCGCGGCCACCAACTTGCAGCCCTGCCGCGACGCCACGCGCATCGCGCCGCTCGAAAAAACGCGCACCGGCCTCTACGCAGAGGATCGCTTCGGGCTGGGTCCGCTGCGCCTCGACGTGGGCGTGCGCTACGACTTTTTCAGCCACAACCGCCGCGTGCCTGAAGATCCGTACGCGCTCGTGCCCATCGTGCGCGTGCGCGACCTCGACGCCCGGGCGCCCACCGTGGCGGGCAGCCATGCCGTCTATTTCTCCGGCCAGGAAATCGTGGGCTACCGAAGCCGCGAGGGGCGCTTTTTCAGTCCTACCGGGCAGGAGGTGCCGGCCGCAGACGTGGTGAACCGGGGAAAGGTGCGCCTCGCGCCGGGTGCGGTACCGGGCGTGCTCGACGAGGCCGCCTTTCAGGACGCGCCCACGCGGGGCGTGCTCCAGCCCCGCGCGGCACTCCGCCTCGCCGTCGCCCCGCAGGCCGCCGCCTGGCTCTCCTACAACCGCACCGCCAGCCTGCCCGCCGACGATCGCCTCAACGCGACGCTGGGTGACTACGCGCAGCGGCTCCAGAGCGCGGGCTTTCTGCCCAACGCCGGCCTGCGCCCCGAAGTGGCCACGACGTACGCCGTCGGTGCGGAGGTGGCCTTCGGGCGCGCCCGGCTCGACCTCAGCGCCGCGCAGCGGCAGATCGACTACATGGCCGTGCCGTTTGCGCGCAAAAACGTGTTTCCGGGCAACTACACCACGTTCGT
>CBDUBO010000359.1:0-3490 GCA_965365405.1 uncultured Rhodothermales bacterium
TGAGGAAGCAGAGCGGCTGTGGCAGGTGCTCGTGCCGCTGATGTGGAAGGGCACCGAGCGCTACGGTCGCACCAGAACCACGCCGCCCGAACTCCAGACCCAGGGGCACGAGCGGTGGGTGTACGGGCGCAAGGGCAAGCCGTGTCTGGTCTGCGCCACGCCTATCGAAAAAATCCCACAACCCCCGCACGACCGGGCTACGTACTTCTGCCCCGTCTGCCAGCGCTGACGTTACAGCGGGCCTTCAGGCAGCCGTCCTTGCCGCAGCGCCTCCACCTGCGCGCCCGTAAAGGGTGGGGTGAACAGCGGCGGCCAGGTCTGGTGGGTGCGGAAAAGTTCGGCGATAAAGTGCATCCGGTCGGGCAGGTCGGCCCAGTCGCGCGCCCCGCTTTGGGCGAGGCCCTCGGGCGTGGGGTCTATGCGAGCGAGCAGCGCGCGCAGCGCTGGAAGGGCGGGGTGGGCAAGCGCGGGCGGATAAGGGTGCTGGAGGTCGCGGCCCAGCGCCAGCACGCGGCCTTCGGGCAGCCGCAGCGACATCAGGTGGTGGGTGAGCGCGCCGCGCAGCGACTGCCGGAACGCCTCGATAAGCGCGTCGAGCGCCGTGTCGAGCGGGAGCGGGCGACCCAGCAGGCGGGCCACCGTCAGCCGGACGCGCAGCAGGCGCGCGGGTACGAGCGCTGCGAGCAGGCGTCTCCGGAGCGCATCCACGTCTGCGGCGGCGTCGAGCGCCTGCCGGATTTCGGGCTGGAGGCGCGTCTGCTCGTGCAGGCCCACGCACAGGTTGGCGAAAAACAGCCACTGGGCACGGAGCCCGGCGTCGGATGCGGCTTCGGCGGCGCGGTACGCCGCGAAGCCATCGCGCAGCAGGCCCTGACCCTCCGGGGGATCGCCGGGCCGCAGCGTGTCGCAGAAGCGGGCCGTCCGCTCAGCCGTCACCGGCTCGCCGGGGCCGAAAAAGGCGAGGTAGCGCGCAAACGCCAACCCGACCTCCTCGAACACCTTCACGTTGCCACGCGCGACGGCCCCGGCGGCCCGGGCCAGCGCCGCCTGCGGATCGAGCACGCGCTGCACTGCCGCGCGCAGCCGCTGCACGTCTGCCTGCTGTCCTAGCGTGCGGGCGAGGAGCGCCACCGCCTGCCGCGCCGCGTCCGAACGGTCAAAATGCTCCTCGAACGTGTGGCGCAGGTCTTCCTGCCGGATGGTAAGCCCGGCCTGCCGGGATGCCCACGTGGCAAAGGTGCACCAGTTGGCCCCCTCTGGGTACCGCTGCGCGAGCGCCTGCGAGAAGGCGTGGTAAGCCTGGGTGATGTGGAGGTTGCGCATCGCGAGATCGGTCATCGCGGAAATGCGCAACACGTCGGCTTCGGAGGGTGCATCCATCGAAAAAAGCCCCGGCAGCACCTTCAGGGGTGCCGCCGGGGCCAAAGTACAGGGGCCTGGTGCAAGCGGCAACAGTGCCGCTGCCTGCGGCCTGTTTACTGCTGCGTGGCCTGGATTTCGAGCACGATCTGCACGTCCTCGCTCACGAGCCAGCCGCCCGCTTCGAGGGCCACGTTCCAGTTGAGCCCGTAGTCCTTGCGGTTGACTGTGGTGCTGGCCTCGAAGGCGACGCGCGTGCCGCCCCAGGGGTCTTTGCCTTCGCCCAGAAACTCGCCCTTCAGCTCGACGGCCTTTGTCACGCCGTGCATCGTCAGTTCGCCTGCGAGGGTGAATGCGTTGCCCGAGACGTTTTTAGTGCCTGTGCTCTTGAACGTGATGGTGGGGTAGGTCTCGACTTCGAAAAAGTCGGCTGAGCGCAGGTGGTCGTCGCGCTTCCCCTCGTTGGTGTTGATGGAAGCAGTCTGTGCCGTGGCTTCGGCGCGGAGCGTGGAGAGGTCGGCGGGGTCGAGGTAGACGGTGCCGCCGAACTGCTCGAAGGCCCCGCGCACTTTGCTGAAGCCAAGGTGGCGCACGACGAACCCCAACCGGGAGTGGGAGGGGTCGATGGCGAAGGTGCGAACGGCGGTCTGGATGGTCGTTTCCATGATACGGATGGGTTGTGTTGTTATGACGATGTCTCGTATTCGAGACGTTGGTTCAAAAAAAGGGTCAGACAGTGATCGTAGCGGCGTGCTGCACGTGCAGGCCGACGCGCTTGAGGAGGGCGGTGGCGGTTTGCTGCTCTTCGGGCGAGAGCGGGTTCATGATCTGCGCCAGCAAAGCGGCGTGTTCGGCAAAGACAGTCTGAATGAGGCTTGCGCCCGCAGCGGTAAGGGCGGCGTACACGACGCGGCGGTCGTGCGCGCAGAAGCGACGTTCCAGCAGTCCGCGCCCTTCGAGCTTGTCCACCACGTACGTCATGCTGCCACTGGTGCGCAGCACGCGGCTACCCAACTCCCCGATAGGCAGGTCTCCTTTGTGCAACAGGGCTTCGAGCACGCCGAATTCCGTCATGCTCAGCCCGTGCCCTTCCACCTGCACCCGCAGCCGCGTCTCGATGGCACGGGCAGCGCGGTTTATCACCACCCAGAGCTTGAGCGACGTGTTGGCAGAAGAGGGCATGATGGCGTTGTCACATTATCTTGAAGTCGAGAGGTTTAATCGCCGCTTTCACGCTGTGGTTCCCGGCCGCCCAGAAACATCTGAAAGTCAGCCGCCGCGCATGGCCGCCATCAGGCCTTCAACCTGTGCGCGGGGCATCCGGATGAGGTCGTTGAACTGGCCGCCTGCCGCGAGCGCCTCGCCGCCGTCGAGGGTGAGCACGTGGCCGGTGAGGTACGACGAGAGGCCGCTGAGCAGAAAAGCGACACTATTGGCCAGTTCGTCGGGCACGCCGAAGCGACCCAGCGGCACGCGCCGCCGCATCGTTTCCTGAAAGCGCTCGTCGGGCACGAGCCGGCTCCACGCGCCCTCGGTGGGGAAGGGGCCAGGGGCGACGCAGTTGAGGCGGATGCCGTACGCGCCCCACTCGGCCGCCAGCGACCGCGTCATGGCCACGATGCCGGCCTTACTCATGGCAGACGGCACTACGAAGGCGCTGCCCGTCTCGGCATACGTGGTGACGATGGAGACGACCGACCCGGCCGTGCCACGCTCGATCCAGCGACGGCCAACCCCCTGGGTGCAGTAAAACGTGCCGTAGAGGTTGGTTTTGAGAATGGCGTCGAAGCCGCCAGGCGTGAGCGTGTGCGTCGGGGCCAGAAAGTTGGCGGCGGCGTTGTTGACGAGCAGGGTGAGGGGGCCTTGCTGCGCCTCGGCCTCGGCCAGCAGCGTTTCGACGCTGTCGGCCTCGCGCACGTTGCACGAAAGGCCCTGCGCCACGCCGCCCGCGTTCCGGATGGCCCCTGCGGTTTCCTCGAGGGGTTCGGGCCGCCGTCCGCAGACGGTGACGCGGGCACCGAGGGCCGCGCAGCGCTCGGCCATGGCGCGGCCCAGGCCGGTGCCGCCTCCGGTGACGAGCACGTGGTGGTCGGCGAGCAGGGTGGGCGCAAAGGGTTCAGCCATCGGTAGA
>CBDUBO010000360.1:0-3479 GCA_965365405.1 uncultured Rhodothermales bacterium
CTGCACCTGCTCTACGCCCGCTTCTGGCACAAAGTCCTGTTCGACCTGGGCGTTGTTTCGACGCCCGAACCCTTCGGGCGGCTGGTGCACCAGGGCATGATCCTGGGCGAACACGAGTACACGGCTTATCAAACCGAGAGCGGCACGTACGTCTCGACGGAGGCGGTCGAGGAAGGGGCGGACGAGAACGGCGCGTTCTACCAGACGGCGAGCGGCGAGCGCGTCCGGCCGGTGCGCGTGGCCGAAGGGGACGTGGAAAAACGCGGTGAGGGCTTCGTGCTGCGCGCCCAGCCAGACGTGCGCGTCGGTGCGCGGGCGCACAAGATGTCCAAGAGCCGGGGCAACGTCGTCAACCCGGACGACGTGGTAAAGGCCTACGGTGCCGACGCGATGCGGCTCTACGAGATGTTCATGGGCCCGCTCGAACAGACCAAGCCGTGGAGCACGCGCGGCGTCGAGGGCGTGCACCGCTTTCTCAACCGCGTCTGGCGACTCATCGTGGACGACGAAAGCGGCAGCCTCAAAACCACCGACGCCGCGCCCACGCGTGAGCAGCTCCGGCTCTTGCACGGCCTCATCCAGAAGGTCACGGACGACATCGAGGGGCTGCGCTTCAACACCGCCATTGCCGCCATGATGGAGTTCGTCAACGCGGCCTACAAGTGGGAAAGCGTGCCCCAGGCCGTGGCCGAACCGTTCGTGCTGCTGCTCTCGCCCTTTGCGCCGCACCTGGCCGAAGAGCTCTGGCAGCGCTTTGGTCACGGCGAATCGCTGGCCTACGCGCCGTGGCCCCAGGCCGACCCGGAGCACCTCAAATCCGATACGTTTGCCGTGGCTGTGCAGGTCAACGGCAAGCTGCGCGCCACCATCGAAGTCGCCGCCGACGCGACGAAGGACACCGTGCTGGCCGAGGCGCGGGCGCAGGAAAACGTCCAGCGCTTTCTCGACGGCGCGACGCTTCGCAAAGAGGTGTACGTACCCGGCCGCATCGTCAACTTCGTCGTCGGATAAGCCTTGCGGTAGAACGTAAAAGCGGCGTGCCCTGTCGAAAAGGGCACGCCGCTTTTACGTTCAGGGCGCAGCGCCTACTTGGTGAAGTAGTACTGGATGCCGAAGCCGAAGCGCGTCGTGGTCGCGTCCAGGTCGAGGTCGTCCACGGTGACGCGGCCCACCTTGACCTCGGTGAACTCGCCCGTGGCGTACGTCAGCGACAGGTTGAGGGCCAGGCGCGGGTTGAAGAAGTACTTCGCGCCCGCGCCGATAGAGAGCGCGCCGCCGGTCAACTCAATGTCCTCGCCCTCCTCGTCGCCCGTGACCGAGAGGCCCGTCAGGCCCACCTGCGCGAACGGGAATATCTGCGGGTTGGCGCGCAGGTGCAGGCGCACGCCCAGGTCGCCGTGGCCAAGCGTCGCGTCCTCTACGTCGGCCCCATCGCCATTGAGGTAAATCGAGATCAGGTCGTTGAAGCCGTATTCAAGCGTAATGGCCCCGCCGAAGCCCGATTCTGAAGCCTCGCCGTCGTCGTCGAAGCTGTCCAGCGTGATGCCTGAGCGCAGCAGCCCGATGCTTCCGCTGAAGCCGCGCGGCGTGTAGACTTGCGCATGGGCCGCGGAGGTGGCGAGCAGCGCGAGGACCAGAAAAAGAAGGGCACGCATAGTTAGAAGGGTTGGTAGAAAGCGGCTGCATGATACGCGCTCGCCTTCTGCCCGCGGAACGTCCACTACGTTTTCGCCCGCGGCTGAACACGAAAAAGGGCCTGCCGCAGCATCGGCAGACCCTCTTTTTCAGCCACGCCGCTTGCCTATCGGCGCGAGAAGAAATACATGATGCCGGCGCGCAGGCGCACGGAACTCGTGTCGATCTCGTCCAGGCCCTCCACCTCGTCACCGTCCACTTCGAGCTTCGTAAACTGGCCTGCCGTGTAGCCGAGGCTCACGTCGAGCGCCAGCTTGGGGCTGAAGAAGTAATGCACGCCGCCGCCCAGCATGAGGCCGCCGCCGGTAAAGGAAATGTCGTTGCCCTCTTCTTCATCCGTGGCGCTGATGGCCGAGAGCGCCACCTGCGCGTAGGGCGAGAGCATTTCCTGCGTGCGGAAGTGAAAACGCACGCCCAGGTCGGCGTGGCCGAGTTGCGTGCCGTCGATGTCCGAGCCGTCGAGGGTGAGAAAGGCCGAGATGAGGTTGCTGAAACCGTAATCGGCGGTGATGCCGAGGCCGAAGCCGGACTCCGATTCTTCTTCGCCGCCGAAGTCGCCCAGGTCGATGGTGCTGTTGGTGCTTTGCAGGCCCACACCGAGGCTGAACCCTTTGCCCTGCGCAAAGGCCGAGGGGGCGGAGATCAGGGCGAGGAGGAGGAGCGCGTGGAAGTGTTTCATGAACGGGGTTGGGTTTAAGAGGATGGCCTACGTTACCCCGGCGGGGCAATGCCGGGAATGGGCCGTTCCGCCTATTTTGGCCTCTCCGTTCCCGCCTTATCCCCGCCCTACTATGCTGCTCTACGGCACCCCTGGCCCCGTCGACGTGCTCGCCCTCGCCGCCCACCCGGACGACGTGGAGTTGTGCGCGGGCGGAACGGTCTGCAAAATGGCCCGCCAGGGCTACCGCGTCGCCATCGTGGACTTTACGCGGGGCGAGCTGGGCAGCCGGGGCACGCCCGAAGGCCGCCTAGAAGAGTCGAAGGTAGCGGCTCGCACTATCGGGCTGGCGGCACGCGAAAACCTGGGCCTACCCGACGGCAACCTCGTTGACACACTCGAAAACCGCTTGGCCGTGGTGCGCGCCGTGCGCCGCTACCGCCCCGAGATCGCGCTCATCAACGCGCCCGAATGCCGCCACCCCGACCACGGCGCGGGGGCCCGACTCGCCACGGCGGCCCTTTTCGCTGCCGGGCTGCGCAAAATCGAGACGCGCGAGGACGACGGCACGCCGCAGGAGCCGCATCGCCCCTCACACGTGCTGCACTACATGCAGGCCGTGCCCTTCGAACCCACCGTCGTCGTAGACGTGTCGGACGTATGGGCAGAGCGCGTCGAGGCGCTCCAGGCGTTCCGGTCGCAGTTTTTCAACCCGGACTACGTGCAGGGCGAGGGTGAGCCCGAGACGTTCATCTCCAACCCGGATTTTTTCCACTGGGTCGAGGCGCAGGCACGTACCTACGGCTACCGCGTCGGCGCGACCCACGGCGAACCCTTCCTGTACCGCCACGGCCCCTTCGGCACCGACGACCTGGTGCAGACCTTCGGCAAGGCCAAGCGCTTTCGCTAAACCGGGACGCCTCAGAGCCAGACGAACCCGTCTTCAGACGGGGTGGCGGCCGCCTCGGCGGCGCGGCGCTCGTAGGAGCGAACGGCAGGCTCCGAAGGCGGCGGTGCAGCCGGAGCGGTGCTCACGGGCGCTTCTGTGGGCGTGATCGGCACGCTCCCTGTGTCGGGCTCCTGCACGGCGGCAGAAGGGGCAGCCGTTGCACACGACTCCGACCCG
>CBDUBO010000361.1:0-3479 GCA_965365405.1 uncultured Rhodothermales bacterium
TATCGCACCACCACCATCCGGTGCGACTGCACAAACTGGCCCGCGCGGAGGCGGTACACGTACACGCCTGCGGCCAGGCTTTCGGCGCGCACTGTGACGGTGTAGCGGCCAGCGGGCTGCTGCTCGTCCACGAGGGTCGTCACGCGGCGGCCCAGCAGGTCGTACACCTCCAGGGTCACCGGCGCGGCAGCAGGCAGCGCGTAGCGGATCGCCGTGGCCTCGCCAAACGGGTTGGGTGCGTTGGCTTCGAGCGCAAACGCAGCAGGCAGCCCGTCTGCGCCCGCGCTGGTGGCGGTGCCAGTGGTGAGCGCGAAGGGCTCGCGCAGCGTGCCGCGCCCGGTGTCCTCGGCAAAAGTCACCGTCTGCGCCAGCGGGCGGATGGTGCCCGTCGCGCTGTCATACACCTTGAAGCTCACCTGCGCGCCCGCCGCGTCGGCGAAGATGGGGAGGAAGTACACCCATCGGTTGCCCACGAAAGAAGGCATGGCTACGCCGCGCACCTCGCCGTCCACGAAGGCCGCGAGAATCGTGTTGCCGTTGGTCGTCGGGATGCCGTCGAGCAGGATGGTGCCCGTGACGGTCATCGCGGCACCGAAGTCGGCGGCGTCCACCCGCCAGTCCGGAGGGCCAGCAGAGACGACGGTTTCGATCTCGACGCGGGTTCCGGCGGCGTCGGGGTAGGTAAGCGTGCCGGGCGTGCCCAGCTTGAGCATGTAGCCCGCGCCCGGCTCCATCGTGGTCAGGCTGCCCTGCCACGTGCCGGCGTCGAACTGCGCAAACGCCGTCTGATTGCGCAGCAGATCGCCGCCCGCGAGCTGGAGTGAGGCGAGCGCCGTGGCCGGCGGCAAGGGGTTGCCGGGCAGGTAGCCGATCCAGTTCCAGCCGTCGGTAACAGCGAGGGGACGGTCGGAACCGCGCACGGGCTGGCCCACGAGCGGGAAGGGTTGCGCCTCGGCCACGCGCACCTTGTAGAGCACGCCCGCGCGGAGCGTGTCGAGGGTGCCCACCCAGCCGTTGCCCACGCTGTACTGGCTGAAGCCCGTCTGGCCCGTCACCAGGTCGCCCTCCTTGGGCTTGATCTCTTTGAGCAGCGTTTTGGCCGACATGTCCACGGCTTCGACGCCGAACGAGATCCACGTGGTGCCCTGCTGGAGCGCGACCGTCTGGAGCACCGCGCCCTGCACGCCGATGCGCACGGGGGACGTGGGCGAGCCCACCACCTCGTCGCCCGCGAACGCCACAGGAGCCGTCGCTTCGAGGGCGCGGCACTCAGAGGCGTCCCAGAGCTGGAAGCGCACTTCGTCGCCACTGTACCGGTTGCTGTAAACGGTCAGGTAGGCCACGTGGTCGCTGCCAGGCAGCAGGCGCTGGAGCGGGGCCACGCCGCGCACCTGACCATCCACGAACGCCGCCACGCGGTCGTGCGCGTCGCCTACGGACGCATCGCCGAGGTAGAAGCCGGCGGTGACGTTCATCGCGAACGAGTAATCGTTGGGCCGCACCGCCCACTGCGGCGCGGTGCAGAGTACTTGCAGGTCGAGCGCGAGGCGCGCCGGGCCGGCGGGCGTCGTTGCCACGACGGTGTCGCGGTAGGTGCCGCGCGCCAGCGACGCCGAGGGCGTGAACGTGACGGCGCGCGCGTCGCCCACGCCGAGCGTCCCCGACAGCGGAGAGGGGGTCAGCCAGGACGGGTGCCGGGTAACGGTAAACGTGCCCGCCTGCCCGCCCGCGTTGACGAGCGTGGCCGTGAGCGGCGCGAGCGCGCCCTCGGTCATGCCCGCCGCGAGCGTGCCGCGATCCCACGAGAACGGGCTGCGCAGCGCGGTAAACGACCACGTGATGGGCTGCGCCATCGTGTTGCCGCGCAGGTCGGCCAGGTTTCTGAGCGTCACCATGAGCGACGCCCCCTGGAGGTCGGCATCGGGCAGGCCGGGCGCGAGCACGAGCACGCGGTCGGCGTACTGGAACGTGACGGGCACGGCCGCCCCCGTGCGGCTGTTGACGAGGCCGACGTTGGCTGCGGTGAGCGTGGTCGGGTCGAGGGCCTCGGCAAAGACGGCTTTGATCGTCTGGCCCGCCCGCCAGACGCCATCGGCGGGTTCGGGCGTGCCGAAGAGGGCGGGCGGCGTCCGGTCGATCACGCCGGCGATGCGGGGCGAGTACGACGTGCCGGCGGCGCACTGCACGGCCACGCGCAGTTCGTACGCGCCCTCGGCCACGCCCGCCGTGTTCCACTCGATGAGGGTCTGCGTTTCGCCCAGGTCGGCGGAAGCCACGAGCCGCGCCGTCTGCCAGTTGCTCGTGCCCGCAGGAGCGTACTGGAGCCTGACCTGATCGAGCGCACTCTTGACGTAGTCCCGCGCGACGACCTGCACCACGTTGCCACTGGCCCTATTCACCACCCAGCCGGCCTCCGGCGCGGCAAGCGTGATGGGGCTGCACGTGTTCTGGAAGTGAACGGTAAGCGCGAGCGTGTCGGCAATCGAGGCGTCGCAGGGCGAGCGTAGCACGAAGCGGAGGTTTTCGTAGGTAAACGCCTCCGGCCCGCGCCGCACGGTGAGCGTCTGATCTACCGACCCGTTGGCGGGCACGGTGATGGGGCCCAGGCTGCTCAGGGCGAAGCCGTTGATGGCCAGCACGGCCCCGTCGGGGTTGCTTTCGGGCAGCGCCTGGAGCAGGTAGCTGCGCGCCTCGCCGCTCTGGCTCGTGTTGCCCAGCGACAGGCGGAACGACGCCGACCCATCCGGACTCACGCCCGAACGCGCCAGCACGTTGGAATTGAGCTGCACGCCGTCGCGCGGCTGGCTGCCCGGCTCCCACGGACACGACGAGGTGCCGCTGGCAAGCTGGAAAATCGTCGTGCCATAGACGGGATCGGCCTTCACGTCAACGGAGAAGAAGTCGTCCACGTCGTCGTCGCCGAGGGTGTAGCCCACGGTGCTCTCCTGCGTCGTGGCCTGCGTCTGCGTCTTGCCTGTTTCCAGGCGCGTGCGCACGGCTACGCCGCCCGACAGCCCCGACCCGCCGATTTCGAGGCCCAGTTCGGCGGCGACTTCGGCGTTGAGGTTCAGGTTGAACTCGACCGTCTCGCGGCGGCTCGTCGTCGTGGTGGCGGTGTAGGTAAAGCTGCCCACGCCACCGTCGAAGGAGCGGTTGACGAGGGCGGGCTGGCTCCGCGCGTCGTCCTTGAGACGCTCGTTGATGGCGAGCGTCTGCTGCCACACCTTGATCTGGTCGTCGAGGAAGGCCACCGAGTCGCGCGGCGTGGCGGGCAGGTCGCGCAGCATCGTCAGGCGCGGAATGAGGTTGCCTCGAATGAAGCCCTCGGTGTAGAGGTATTCCGTCGCAAAACCGTCGTTGCCGAACATCACGTCCTGCGACAGATCGACGCGGCACACGGCCTCGTCGTAGTCGAGCACGTCGGTGAGGGCGTAGGTGATGTTCATCGCGCCGCCCACGAACACGTCGCCGTCGCTGCC
>CBDUBO010000362.1:0-3478 GCA_965365405.1 uncultured Rhodothermales bacterium
CCGCGCGCGGCCTCATCGGCTACCGCACCGAATTCCTGACCGACACCAAGGGCACGGGCATCCTGACGCACCTCTTCGACGGGTACCGTCCGTGGGCCGGCGAGATCGTACACCGCGCCACGGGCGGACTCGTCGCCGACCGTTCGGGCAAAGTGACGCCCTACGCCATCGTGGGCCTTCAGGAGCGCGGCGAGTTGTTCGTAGGGCCGCAGGACGAAGTGTACACGGGCATGATCATCGGTGAGAACGCGCGCGACAGCGACCTGGACGTGAACATCGTCAAGGAGAAAAAGCTGACCAACATGCGCGCTTCGGGCTCGGACAACTTCGAGAAGCTGGTGCCGCCGCGTAAGATGAGCCTGGAGGAAGCCATCGAGTTCATCCGCGAGGACGAGCTGATCGAGATCACGCCCAAGGCCATCCGCCTGCGCAAGCGCTACCTCGACATCAACGAGCGCAAGCGCTTTGCCATGAGCCAGAAGCAGCAGGCCGTGGGCGCGTAAGCGGGAGGCAGTTGCTTTTTACCTGCGCGGCGCGTAGCGTTGGGGCAAACGCCCTCCGCCATGCCTGAGATGCTCCCCCTTCCGCCGCCCACGCCGCCCCGCTGGCAGATAATTGTCACGGCCATTGGAGCCGTCGTCATGGTGTTCACGGCGATTTTCGATCCTGAGCATCGTGCTCCGGCGCTCTTTGCGCTGTTGCTGGCCGGGGTGGGTACGTGGAAGCACTACCAGAATTACCGCGCGTCGCGCCGTCCGCTCCGTATCCAGCCCGCAAGCGAGGCCTGAGGCCATGCAGCAGCGCGGTGGGCGGTGGTGGACGAAAGGGCGCGTGGCGCTCGCGGTGGCTGCTGTCTTCGTAGGGATAGGGGGCCTCTCGCTGCTGTGGCCGTTGCCCGACCTGGAAGGCGGGCAGGTACTGAGCGTGCGCTTCACCAGCCGCGAAGGCGTGTTGCTGCGCGAATGGCGACCTGAAGGGCGCGGCCAGCCCGTGGCCCTGGCGGACATCAGCCCGCAGGTGGTAGCCGCCCTCGTCGCCGTCGAAGACCGGCGCTTTTACCGGCACCGCGGCATAGACGTGCCCGGCCTGGCCCGCGCGCTGCGCGACAACGCGCGGGCGCGCCGCGTGGTGGCCGGGGGCTCCACGCTCACCATGCAGGTGGCGCGGGCGCTGCGCGGCGAAAAGCGTCGCGGCGTGCTGGACAAAATCGCCGAGATGCACCTGGCGCTACGCCTGGAGAGTCACCTGGAGAAGGACGAAATCCTCGCCCTCTGGCTCAACCGCGTTTCGTTCGGCAACCGGGCGCACGGCATCGAGGCGGCGTCCCGGCTCTATTTCGGCAAAAGTGCCCGCGACCTCACGCTGGCCGAAGCCGCGTTTCTGGTGGGATTGCCCCAGAGTCCGTCGCGCTACAACCCATACCGCTACCGCAGCCGAGCCGACGCCCGCTGGCGGCGCGTGCTGGCGGCGATGCAAGAGACGGGCGCGCTGCCAGCGGCGCGGCGTGCCGAGATCGAAGCGGCCCCGCTGCGGCTGGTGGCGGCGGCAGGCGTATTCCACGCGCCGCACTTCACCGAGCGGCTGATCGCGGAGGGTCTGGCCTCGGGCGCGGTCGAGGTGCGGACGACGCTCAGCGCCGACCTCCAGGCGACGGCCGAAGCGCTCGTGCGCACCCACCTCTACCGCCTGCGCACGGCGGGCGTGGGCAATGCTGCCGCGCTCGTGCTCGACAACGCGACGGGCGACGTGCTCGCCTACGTGGGCAGCCGCGACTTTTTCGACCGGCAAGCGCAAGGGCAGAACGACGGCGTGCAGATGCTGCGCCAGCCCGGTAGCGCGCTCAAGCCCTTCACCTACGCCGCTGCCCTTGGCACGCGCCGCTACACGCCCGCCACCATCCTGCCGGACGTGGAGTTGGCCCTACCCGAAGCAGGCGGCGCGTTCCGGCCCGAAAACTACGACCGGCGTTTCCACGGACCGGTGCCTCTGGCCGAAGCGCTCGCTTCGTCCTACAACGTGCCCGCGGTGGTGCTGGCCCGCGAACTGGGGCCCGCGCTGCTGCTCGAAGGGTACCGCGCGGCGGGCTTTTCCATGCTCGACCGCCCCGCCGACGTGTACGGGGTTGGGTTGACGCTGGGCAGCGGCGAGGTGACGCTCGAAGCACTCGGCTACGCTTACGCCGGGCTCGCCCGTGGCGGTCTGCGGCCCGCGCCGCGTCGCGTGGCGTGGACGCGCACAGCGGCGGGCGACACGCTGGCACCGCTGACGGCGCTGCCCGTGCCTATGGGCATCGAGCCGGGCATCGCGTTTCTGCTGGCCGACATCCTCAGCGATCCGGAGGCGCGGGCGGGCGGCTTCGGGCGCGGCGGGCCGCTCGAACTGCCGTTTCCCGTGGCTGTCAAAACAGGCACGTCGAAGGATTACCGCGACAACTGGGCCGTGGGCTTTACGCCGCGCCATACCGTGGCGGTGTGGGTGGGCAACTTCAGCGGCGCGCCCATGCACGGGGTCAGCGGTGTGAGCGGGGCCGCACCGCTGTTCCGCGCGCTCGTGCTGGCCCTCGGGCCAGGGGGCGATTTCGCGGTTCCACCGGATGCGGTCGAGGCTGCTGTGTGCCCTCACAGCGGGCACCGGGCGGCCCACGCCTGCCCGGGCACGCGCCGCGTATGGATGCTGGCCGAAACCGTACCCGCCGACACGTGCACCGTGCACCGACTCGTCGGCATTGACCGGCGGACGGGCCTGCTGGCAGACGCTGCTACGCCTGTTGGCGCCCGCGAAACGCGCCGCTTTCTCGTTTACGGCTCCGAATACCGGTCGTGGATGCGCGAGCAGGGCCTCGACTTGCCGCCCACAGTGAGTCAGACCACGCTTGCTGCCCAGACAGGCGCGTCGCGCTTTTCGGACAGGCTGGCCGTGACGTACCCCGCCGCGGGCACCCATTTCCTGCGCGACCCGCACCTGCGCACAGGCTTCCAGCGCGTTGCCCTGCGCGCCCGCGCCGAAGATGGATTGCTCGACCTGCGGTGGCGCGTGAATGGCCGCGACGCCGGCGCGGGCCTGGCCCTCGACTGGCCGCTCCAGCCTGGCCGCCACACGTTCTCCCTCACCGCCGTCACGCCGGACGGGCAGCGCCTGCAGAGCCGGCCAGTAGCGGTGATGGTGGAGTAGAGGGATTTCGGTGATTGGAATGGGGAGGCTTGCAGCCAACCTCTCCGCTTTCCCAAAGCCGCAATCCGAAATCAGACGACCGTGCCGCCGTCCTGCACGACGACCTCGCCCGACATGTACGAGTTACGGCTGCTGAGTAGAAAAGCGCCCAGTTCGGCGACCTCGTCCGGGTGGCCCAGCCTTCCGAGCGCCGCGTACTTCTCGTAGGTGTGGACGAATCGGTCGGGGATGGTGCCGGCCAGGTCGGTGTCCACGATGCCCACGGCGATGGCGTTGGCTCGGATGCCCAGCCGTCCGCCCTCGCGCG
>CBDUBO010000363.1:0-3476 GCA_965365405.1 uncultured Rhodothermales bacterium
CGGCTTCCCGCCCGCACCGCTGCCAGCGCCGCCAGCGGCCACAGCGCGGGCGGCAGCAACTGCGGCAAGAGCGGCCACGCCAGGCACGTCAGCGCTGTGACGAGGGCAGTGGCGCGGAGATAGGGGGGCAGCCAGCGGGGCAACGTGCGTCGTGCCAGCGCGAAGGCCGCCACCAGATGGGTAGGCCACGCCCACAGCACGTTCAGGTTAGGGCCGGTGACGTGGTGCAGCGACACGAACCACAGAAACGCCATCAGCAGGCCCGCCACGCCCAGCACGCCGAAAAGAAGGGCGTCGGACAGGCGCAGGAGCCTCCCGGGCAGCCTGTCGCGTCCCCTCCACGAAAGCGCGATGCCCACGGCGGCCAGCCCGGCGATGAGGAGGGCGTGCAAGGGAAAGGCGCGCCGCGCCGTGCCCGGCCCGTTCCAGAACACCGTGTCGGTGCGGACGACGAGCGGGGCCGTGCCTGCCGCCGTCTCGACCAGCGCCGCGTCGAAAAGCGTGCGCAGCGAGTCGGGCAGAAACGTAGCCTGGCGTGCCGTGGCCCGACGGTCCACGGGCAGGCCCAGCAGCAGATCGAGGCCGGTGTCGAGGGCGGGCGTGGCTGCGACGAACGGGTCTATGAGGTCGCGGAACGTGGCGTCGAGAGTGGGAGAGGGGTAGCGCAGCTTCCTGCCCAGCACCCGCTCGACGGCATCGCGGGGCCGCGTCGAACAGTTGTCGAACAGGAAATCGTAGCGGTAGGTGCGGTTTTCGGGCCGGGCGTTCCATTCGAGAAAAGCAACGAGGTCGCGGGCCTCGCCGGGTGTCAGCCGCAGCGTCTGCTCGATGATGGAGCGACCTTCGTACTGCGCGTAGGCATAGTACGCGTCGTACGGGTCGGCCACGCTGAGCAGGTAGTCGAGCTGCCCGTAGGCGAACCTGAAGACGAAAAACTGGTCGAACTGGAACGTGCCGTAGTTGTAGAGCCGGTCGAATCCTGTGGCGGGGTCTTGCACGCGGATGGCCGTGTGGCCCCAGCGCGCATACACGTCCTGGCCCGGCTCGATGGTGACGAGGGCCACCCGCGCCGAATCGGACAGAACCGGCTGTGCGGCAAGCGGGGCGGCCACGATCAGGGCCAGAAGCAGCACGAAGAGGCGCATCGGGTAGGGAGGCGGGCGTGCGAAGATACGGGCGGCGCAAGAAGCCCCGGCGATTGCGCGGCCACGGTGTTTCCCTCTCCCCTGCAACCCGTGCCTGGCCTGCCCGGTACGTACGCCGCCTTCCGCTTTTCCTGTTTCCGTGACCCGCACCCACCGCGCCCGTTACACGCTCGAAGCGCTCCGCGCCCACATCCCGGCTCCCCAGACCGAACTGCACTACCGCAACCCGTACGAACTGCTCGTGGCCGTCGTGCTCTCGGCGCAGTGCACGGACGCACGCGTCAATCTGGTCACGCCCGCACTTTTCGACGCCTATCCCACCGTCGAAGCGCTGGCCGGGGCCGAGCCGGACGAGGTGTATGGCTACGTCCGCTCCGTCTCCTATCCCAACAACAAGGCCCGGCACCTCGTCGGTGCGGCGCAGCGCATCGTGGAGGTGTTTGGAGGCGAAGTGCCGCGCGACCTGGACGCGCTCCAGACGCTGCCCGGCGTGGGCCGCAAAACGGCGCAGGTGGTCGCCTCCGTGGCCTTCGACGTAGCGGCGCTGCCCGTGGACACGCACGTCTTCCGCGTTGCCAACCGCATCGGGCTCGTGAAAGAGGCGGATACGGTCGTGAAGGTCGAAAAGCAGCTCAAAAAGCTGTGGCCGCCCGAAGTGTGGGGCGAAGTGCACCACCTGCTCATCCTGCACGGACGCTACACGTGCACGGCGCGCAGCCCGAAATGCCAGGCGTGCCCCGTCGCGCCCGTGTGCCTTTACTACGAACGGCTCCAGGCGCTGCCGCCTCCGCTCAGCGGTCTCGACGCCCGGCAGGGTCGCTACTACGCGCCTGCCTCCGATCACTACTTTAACGAACCCGCGCTCAAAACCGACCGCTACGGCACGGAGCAGATCGCCTGCCCGCGCACCGGTTCGATGAACGTGTACGACACCCGAACAGGCCGGACGACGAAGCGCGTGCCGGACTTTCGGGTGGGGTGAAGGGATGGCGGAAGTCGGATTTCGGCTTGCAGCTTGGTTCGCGCCGGCATTTTCCGACATCCGAAACCCGATATCGCAAATCCGAAATGAACAGACACCTCCTCCTCATCCTCGACGGCTATGGCATCGCTGAGGACCCGTCAGTGAGCGCCATCGACGCGGCGCGCACGCCGTTTCTGGACGGGCTTTTCGCCACCTATCCGCACGCGCGCCTGCGAGCGTCCGAGCGGGCCGTGGGGTTACCGGAAGGGCAGATGGGCAACTCCGAGGTAGGCCACATGAACCTGGGTGCGGGCCGGGTGGTGTACCAGGATCTGGTGCGCATCGACAAGGCCATCGAGGACGGCGACTTCTACCAGAACCCCGTCCTCGTAGCCGCCGCGCAGCACGCGAAGGCGACGGACGGGCGGCTCCACCTGTTCGGACTGTTCTCGGACGGCGGCGTCCACTCGCACCTCGACCACGCCATCGCGCTGCTCGAACTGGCCCGGCGGCAGGGCCTGGCGCGCGACCAGGTAGTCGTGCACGCCTTTACCGACGGGCGCGACACGGACCCGAAGGAAGCTGGCCGCAGCTACGTGCGCTATTTCGAGGAGGCGGCCCGGCAGATCGGCGTAGGGCGCATCGCGGACGTGGTGGGGCGCTACTACGCCATGGACCGAGACAGGCGCTGGGAGCGGGTCGAAAAAGCGTACAGGCTGCTCACAGAGGGCGAAGGTGAGGCGTTCCCTTCGGCGCAGGCGGCCGTCGAGGCGGCATACGCGGCGGGCGAGACGGACGAGTTCATCACACCACGACGCGTCGCGGGCGTGGACGGGCGCGTGCAAGACGGCGACGCCGTGCTGTTTTTCAACTTCCGCGCCGACCGTGCCCGCCAGCTTACCCGCGCCTTCCTGGAGCGCGACTTCGGCGGCTTCGCGCGCCGCGTCTTTCCCACGAGCCTGCATTACGCCACGTTCGCGCACTACGACGACGACTTCCCGCTGCCCGTCGCCTTTGCCAAGGAGAACCTGGCGCACACCCTCGGCGAAACCATTGCGGAGCGGGGCGGCACCCAGCTCCGCGCCGCCGAAACGGAGAAGTACCCGCACGTCACGTTCTTCTTTTCGGGCGGGCGCGAGGACCCCTTTGCGGGCGAAAGCCGCATTCTCGTGCCCTCCCCGAAGGTGGCGACTTACGACCTTCAGCCAGAGATGAGCCTGCCCGAACTGGCCAGGCGGGTGGCCGCTGCAATCTCGGAGAAGCCCTACAACTTCGTCGTCGTCAACTTCGCCAACCCGGACATGGTGGGGCACACGGGTGTTTTCCCCGCGGCGGTGGCAGCCATCGAAGCGTGCGACGCCGCGGCC
>CBDUBO010000364.1:0-3472 GCA_965365405.1 uncultured Rhodothermales bacterium
AGCCGCGGTGCACGCGCAGCAGGGCCAGGCCCGCCTTGTCTTCGTGCTCGCGCGCTTCCTTTTTCTTGCCCGCCGCCTCGGCCTCGTCGCGCAACTTCAACTCGCGCTCGGCTTCGGAGGCATACTGGGCCACAAGCTTTTGCTGCTCGCGCACGAGCCGTTCGATGGCGGGCTTGAGTTCGCCGAAACGGCTGTCGTTGGCCTGCGGGACGGGTCCGGAGATGATGAGCGGCGTACGCGCTTCATCTACGAGCACGGAGTCCACCTCGTCCACGATGGTGTAATGGTGGTGGCGCTGCACCAGCTGGTCGGCGTCAAAGACGAACGAGTTGTCGCGCAGGTAGTCGAAGCCGAACTCGTTGTTGGTGCCGTAGGTCACGTCGGCCAGGTAGGCGGCGCGGCGCTGGGGCGAGTTGGGCTGATGCCGGTCGATCACGTCCACCGTCAGACCGTGGAAGGCGAGGACGGGCCCCATCCACTCGCTGTCGCGCTGGGCCAGGTACGGGTTGACCGTCACGACATGGACGCCGCGCCCGGCGAGGGCGTTGAGGTAGATGGGCGCGACGGCGACGAGTGTTTTGCCCTCGCCCGTCTTCATCTCGGCGATCTTGCCCTGGTGGAGCGCGATGCCGCCCACCAGCTGCACGTCGTAGGGCACCATGTCCCACGTGATGGTGTTGCCGCCGGCCTCCCACTGCTGCCCCACCATGCGGCGGCAGGTGTCTTTGATGACAGCAAAAGCCTCGGGCAGAATGTCGTCGAGGGTGCGCTCGGCGGCCTGCAGCCACTCTTCGTCGAGGTCGTCGAGTTCGTCGAGCAGCTTCTGGCGCGCCTCCGGCGAGAGCGTTTCCCCCTCGTCCACGTCGGCCTGGCGCAGGCGGGCGCGGATTTCGCGCTGGTCTTCCTCAATCTCCTTGACCGCTTCCTGGATGCGAGCCTTGAACTCCTCGGTCTTGGCGCGGAGTTCGTCGTCCGAAAGGGACTGGAGCTTGGCGTACTCGGCGTTGATCTCGTCCACGAGAGGCCAGAGCTTTTTGAGGGCACGGGCCTGGGTGTCGCCGAAGAGTTTTTTGAGCAGGTTGAGCATATTGGAAAGTCGAAACGCGAAGCGGCTGAGAAAGAAGAGGTTGGATGTTTTTTCAGAGATTGGAGACCAGCGATCCCCCAACCTCCAATTTCCAATCTTCCCGTCAATGCCCCCTCTGGCCCCGCGTTCCGAGGGCATGGGCTGGTGGGTTGCGGTGCGGCCCGAATTTTTGGTTCTTTCAGCAAAACAGCCCCGGTGCCCGCCTATCGTCGTCCCGCTACGCCCTTTCCGTTTCACCGCCGACGACGACCTTCCATGACTGCTCTGCGCCGCCTGCTGGCTCTGCTGGCCTTTTCGCTGTGCCTTTTTGCTGCCCACGCGCAGCCCGGCCCTGCGGGCACGTTTTCGTTTCTGCGTCTGGAACCCACGGCCCGCGCCGCCGCGCTCTCCGGCTCGCTCGGAGCGCTTGCTACCACTGACCCCGCCGCGCTTTTCTACAACCCTGCCGTGCTGAGTGGGGAAACCAACCGGACGCTGTCGCTCTCGTACCTGAACCACCTCAGCGACCTCAACGCGGGCTTCGCTGCCTACGGGCAGACCTTTCGGGGCGTGGACGCCGCACTCGCCGTGCGCTACTTGGGATGGGGCGACCTGCAGGAGACGGACGAGTTCGGGCAGGAGACGGGCACCTTCGGAGCCAGCAATGTGGCTTTCACGCTTGCCGCGGCGCGGGCACAGTCCTCCGCGCTGCGTGTGGGCGCAAGCGTGCACGCCGTCGTGTCCACCATTGCCGAGGCCCGTGCCTCCGCCCTCGCCGCCGACGTGGGCGTGCTCTATGCGCGCCCCGGCTCCACACTCATGTTGGGGGCTTCGGTGCACAACGTGGGCGTTACGCTTAGTTCGCTGGGCGCCACGCACGATGACTTGCCCCTCGACGTGCGCGTGGGCATAAGCAAGCGCCTGCAATACCTGCCCCTACTGGTGAGTGTGACGGGCTACAACCTGCACGACCCCGGCGCTGGCGTTGAGGGCCGCACGGCGGCGCAGCAGGTGCTTGGACACCTCGCCCTGGGCGGCGAGCTTCAGTTCTCACCGGCCTTCCAACTACGCGCCGGTTTCAACCCGCGCCGCAACCAGGAACTGAAAACCAACGACCGGCTGGACACCGCTGGCCTGAGTCTGGGTTTTGGGCTGCACGTGCGGCGCTATCACGTGGATTATGCGTTTGCGTCGTGGTCGGGTAACGGCGCGCTGCACCAATTCTCGCTCAGAACAGCCTTTTGAAGAGGTAGGCGACAGGTCTGTAACACGAGAGGTGGATAGGATAATGCGCCAAAAGCGCATTGCCGTTAGAAGCGGGCAGGCGATTTTCTCTCCGCTCATGTATGGGGGTTGCAGCCTAGCAGGCCTCCCCCTATCTCTCCAACCCTATCGCCTGTGTTTATGAAACACGCTAGCTCTCTGCTGGCCGCCTTTGTGCTGCTGGCGCTCTCCACCTCTGTTGTGCGAGCTCAATCGGTCTTTATCAACGAACTCCACTACGACAACAACGGGGCTGACGCGAATGAAGGCGTCGAGATTGCCGGGCCTGCCGGCACCGACCTGTCCGACTACACGCTCTACTTCTACAACGACATTGGTGAGGTCTACAAGACCGTCGCACTTTCCGGCACCATCGACGATGAAGGCTCAGGCTATGGTGCTGTAGGTTTCCTCATTTCCGGCATTCAGAACGGTCCCAATGACGGCCTCGTGCTCTACAACACCGCCACGAGCAGCATCGTGCAGTTCTTGTCGTACGAGGGGACGCTGACTGCCACCGAGGGCGTCGCAGACGGCTTGACCTCGACCGACATCGGTGTATCAGAAACCGGTACGTTCCCTGTAGGGCTCTCGCTCTCGCTGGTGGGCATCGGTAAGCAGTATCAGGATTTTATCTGGACGAACGCCAATGCCGCCAGCTTCGGGACTATCAACCTCGTGCAGGTTTTCAGCGACCCACCCGTCAATAACGCGAAAGTGTCGGCAGTAGTGGATTCGCTGATCGCCAACTGCGACGGCACCTACACGGCCTTCTTCGGCTACAACAGCCAGAACACCGTCCCCGTCACCATCCCCATCGGCGCTGACAACAAGTTCACCCCCGGCCCCCAGGATCGCGGACAACCATCCACGTTCCTGCCTGGTCGCCAGCGCAAGGTCTTTTCGGCCACGTTCCCCCAGGGCACCAACCTCGTCTGGACGCTGCGCAACCGCCCCGCCTCCGGCTCGACGGCTACCGCTGGCGGCAACTTCCCCAACATCACGCAGGCCCAGTGCGCGCCCGCCTGCTCCGACCCGTCGCAGGATCCGTTCTACGCAGGCGGCTACGTGCTCAACAACGCCGGCAGCCGCGCCTTCATCGAAGTGAGCGTGCCCCGCGGCGGCACCACGTTCGAGTTCTAC
>CBDUBO010000365.1:0-3463 GCA_965365405.1 uncultured Rhodothermales bacterium
GTTGAAGGCAAAGGCCGCGTATTCGGGCGGATCGAGCGGGCCGGCGCTGTTGGCCACGGTGAGAAAGTCCGAGAAGCCGCCTACCGTCGTGGCAAGCGTGGCTCCTGTCGTGGTGAACATGCCCGTGCCGCTCCACGGCCCGACCCCGCCGGAGGTGCGGCCGCGCACGCCCCACAGAACCATCGTGCCCGCCGGTACCCCCAGCGCGGCCAGGTCGGCTGTGTACTGCGTGCCGGAAACGGCCAGCGTCGTGTCGAGCGCGGCGGCGCGCAGGCGAAGGTCGTAGCGGGAGGCGCTTTCGATGCCCTCCCAGTGGAGCGTCACGACGGCAGGCTGCTGCTGCGCGCCGCTGGCCGGCGACAACAGGCGCGGTGCCACGGCCGGCGCAGCCACAGGCGGCAGGTTGTTCAGCCCCTGCTCCCACAGGGCGCGCACAGTCCTCGTATCCTCACGCAGCCGGCGTACCGAGTCCAGATGGCTGTTTCCCCGCGCCCACACGATGGCAAAGGCGACCTCTTCCGTCTGGCCCGGCTGCATGGAGAATGGGCCTGTAGAAACCAGGAATTTCCGGTCTCCGGTGGGGCGGAGCGTGCCGGTGCCGTCGGCATTGCGCTCGCTCCAGAACTGGCCTGTTACCGGGTCGCCGGGCCACATGAACGTCGTGGGCTGCGCCGGGGCAGCGCACGCCAAGCCCGCCGGGTTGTGGCCGTCGCCGCACGCCACCACGGGCCGCCCGTCCTGCCACCGGCCCCGGATGAAGTTGTACCAGTCGCTCGTGTTGTCGCGCGGATTGTCCAGCCCCCCGATGTCGTAGTTGAAGAACACACCCATCTGCCGGCTGCCCATCGGACGAACGCCCTGGAGCACGGTGATGCCCAGCGCGGGCGGTACGTTGCCGTAGCCGTCGGTACCCTCGTCGAAGCCGTCGCTGTTGTAAACGAAGCCCATGTCGAGCAGCGTGTCGCTGCCCACGTAGTCGTCGGTGGCATTGCCCAGGTCGGGGTCCGCCCAGAAGCTGAAATAGGCGCTGTCGAGCGGGGCCGTGCCGCGGTAGGTGAGGCGGTAGCGATAGAACGTCGTGTTGGAGAGCGCCGTGAGGCCGTCGGCGGCAAACGCACTTACGCGCACTTCCATGTGGAGTGGCGGCGTGCCCGTCGAGGCGTGCAGGTTTGCCGCGTCGTTCATCACCCACCAGTGTGTCTCGTCGCCCAGCACCTCGGGGCGGTCGCCCCCTGCCAGGTTGTAGTTGTTCGGCACGCCGTCACCGTCCACCACGGGCGCGCCCCACTGCCACGGCCAGTCGCGCAGGTCAGCCGTGGGCAGCATTCCTGCGTCGTACGCCGCGATGTCGGCCATGGAGACGGTGAAGATGCGGTCGTAGGGCGTGCAGTCGGCGGGGGGCTTGCCGTCCGTGCCCAGCGGGCCAGGCCACAGCTCCCACTGGCTGTAGTCGGCCGCTACCATGCGCACCTCGCCGCCCACTTTACCGCCCATCCAGATGCCCGCGGCGAAGATGCTGTTGGGCGTGATGGGCTGGCCTTCGGGCACTTTCGGCACGTTGTACACCGGGCCGCCGCCTTTCCAGAACAGGCCGCCGGTGTTGTAAAGCCGCGCCCGCACGTTGTTGGCGGCAAGGTCGGCGGTGGCGTTGCCGAGGGCACACCCTGGCGTCTGCGCCTGGAGGGCAGGCGCCAGCAAGAGCAGCGTGAGTAGAAGCGCAAACGGGTGCATGGGAGAAGCGTCGGAGTTGGGAATGGAGACTGAGGATGGAATGGCGGCGCGAACCGCGCTACCGGGTGATGACGAGCGTTTGCGTGGCCTGCCGCCCGCCTGCCGCCACGCGCACGACGTACACGCCCGAGGCCAGACTGCCCAGCGGCAGCGCCACCTCGTGCCACCCCGCCGCCGTTTCGCCGTCTGAGACGTGCGCCACTTCGCGGCCCAGCACGTCGTAGAGCGTCAGGCGCACCGCTGTAGCAGCGGGCAGGCCGTAGCGCAGTGTGGCGCGGGACGTGGCCGGGTTGGGCCAGATCCTTTCGAGCGTGAGCGCGGTGGGCAGCGGGTCCTCTGGGGTGGCATCGGTGGCCGTGGCGCTGACGGTGAACCGCTGCGCTGCCGACCACGGACTCTTTTCGTCTCCCTGGTACGCCAACTGGACGCGCCACCAGTACGTCTCGCCCGGCACCAGACCCGACACAGCATGCACGCCGCCCGTGGCTACGCTGTCGCGCCGCACGATCTGGGTAAAGGCGGCGTCGCGGGCCAGCTCGACGGTGCGGTAGCGCGCGATCTCGGTGGGCTGTTGCCAGGCGTAGCGCGGCGCGGCGATGGGCTCCTGCCAGTAGAGCGCGACGGCCGTTCTACTCACTTCTGCGCCAGAGGCCGGCGCGCTCGGCGCGGGCGGCGTGAGCGCGAACTTGGCCGTCTCGATGCGGAAGATGGTGCCCGGTTCAGGCACCGTGAGCGGGTAGGGCTGGGTGCCGTCGCCGAAGTTCCAGCCCATCAGCACCAGGCGGCCAAACACCTCCTTGCCTACGAGGGCGTCTGAGGCTACCGTGCTGCCACGCGCCGTGACTTCGGCCTCCCACGCCCGGTAACCCGCCTCGCCAGGCGACGGGTCGGCGGGTTCGTACCAGTACACGGCGTCCGAGATGGGGTCGTCGGTGTTGCCGGAGAGCGGGCTGTCGCCGCCGATGTCGAACACGCCGTCCACCTTGCCCGCACCGCAGGCGCTTTCGCATACAAACGGAATCAAGCGGAAGTCATCTTCCGGCCCCGGACTCATGCCCACGTTCCAGATCTCGAAGGGCACCGTCATGGTATCTGCCCCGACGGTGTCGAAGCGACGTTCAGCGACGGAGGTGCCCGTGAAGCGCCATTCGAAGTCGTTCTGCCCTATGCGGTCCAGGTTGCCACGGCTGAACACCGTGCGGTCAGACCACTGGTCGAACGTCGTGCGATTGCCGAAGGTGTGGATGCCCCAGCCCTGCGAGGCACTCAGACCGGCAGACTGCTGCCGCGTACCAACGGGCCGGTCGCCTGTCGTCGGGTGCGGGAAGCCGCTGCTGTTGAAGGCAAAGGCCGCGTATTCGGGCGGATCGAGCGGGCCGGCGCTGTTGGCCACGGTGAGGAAATTGGCGAAGCGGCTTTCGACGCCGACCAGGTTTTCGCCCGACAGCGTGAACGTGCCCGGAAAGCTCCACGGGGCCGCGCCGCTGCTGTTGCGCGCCCGCACGCGCCACGTAACCACTGTGCCCGGCGCAATCGCGCCCAGCGAGTCGAGCGCCAGCAGCACGTCCGTGTCGCCGATGATCCGCAACGTCGTGTCGCGGGGCGTCTCGCCGCCCAGGCGCAGTTCCACGTCGTAGACGCGGGCCCGTGCGACGGGCTCCCAGCGCAGCGCAAGGCGCGTGGGCTGGTCGGTGGCCTGCTGGGCGGGGGAGACGAGTTGAACGGGCGCGGT
>CBDUBO010000366.1:0-3448 GCA_965365405.1 uncultured Rhodothermales bacterium
GACCCGTACACGCCTCAGCCCTACGCCACTGTCGAAGGCGGGTATGGCGCGTATGGCACCAGCCGGCTGACGGCCGAGGCGAGCACGGGCCTCGTGGGCGGGCGGTGGTCGGCCTTCGGGCGCTTTAGCCGGGTGCGCTCGGACGGCTACCGCGACTGGTCGTGGGCGACGTTCACGCGCTTTTTCGCGGGCGTGACGCGCTATGGCCAGAAGTCGCGGCTGACCGTTCAGGCCTACGGCGGCCCGCAGCGCGACGGGCTGGCCTACTACGGCATTGCCAAAGCCGATAACGCGAGCGACTCGCTGCGTAGGGCCAACTACGGAGCCTCGACCCGGGACGTGGAGCAGTTTCATCAGCCGCACTTCGAGGTGCTGCACGAGTACCGGCTTACACCCGTGTGGACGCTGTTCCAGACGGGCTACGCCATCCGGGGGGCGGGCTACTTCGATTTCGATGCCTCGTGGCGCAGCGCCGATTTTCTTCGTTTGCCCCAGGGATTCGCCGGCCTGACGCCGGAAGAGCGCCAGCAGCCGCTTTACGAAGTGCTCGAAGACCCCACAACACAGTTCCGCGCCTACGTGGGCCTGTGGCACCTGGGCTACCTGCCACGCGCGACTTTCGAGCGGGGCACGACCCAGTTGACCGTGGGCGGCGAGGCGCGCGTGAACCGCTCGCTGCACTGGGGCCGTGTGCAGGAGGCTACTATGCTGCCCGCCGAAGTCGTGGGCAGCAGGGCCGACGCGCGGGTGTACCAGTATCGCGCCGAGAAGACCGTTTTCTCGGCCTACGGCAGCCTGCTTGCCCGGCCCATCCCCCAAGTCGCCGTCCAGGCCGACCTGCAACTGAGCCGCCAGCAGTACCGCTTTTACGACGAGCGCTTTTTCGGCAACCGTTTCAAGACGCCGTTTGTCTTCGTCAACCCCCGGCTGGGCGCAACGCTTTTCCCTGAACGGCCTTTTCGCGTGTACGCCAGCGTCGCCTACGGGCAGCGCGAGCCGCGCCTGAAAGACCTCTACGACGCCGACGAGGCCGGCACGGGGGCTGCGCCGCAGTTTCGCGCCCGCCCGGACGGAAGACCCGACTACGGCGATCCACTCGTGCGGCCCGAGCGTGGCCTGAGCGTCGAAGCCGGCGCGGCGCTTGCGCACCGCCGCGCGCGGCTCAACGCGACGGTGTACCTGCTCCGCTTCCGCGACGAGATCGTGCCCTCCGGCGGGCTCGACCTCTACGGCGTGCCGCGCACCGGAAACGCGAGTCGCACCAAGCACATGGGCGTCGAACTGGACGGCATCGTGCGCCTGCTGCCCGGCCTGGACGTGGAGGGCAACGCGACGTTCAGCCGCGACCGCTTCGTACGCTTTACCGAGTACGAGTACGGCGAGGCTGGAAGCGTCGTCGCGCTCGACCGCAGCGGTAACCGCATCGCGGGCTTCCCCACCCGGACGGCCAACCTGACGCTTCGCTACGAACGCGGCGGCTGGGGCGGGCGCGTGGGCGCGCACCACGTGGGCCGCATCCAGGTGGACAACAGCGGCAGCCGCGAAGCGGCCTTTTTCGTCGATCCCTACACGCTCCTGGACGCGAGCTTTTCCTACGGCTTCAGCGTGCCGCGCGGGCGCGTCGCGCTCTCGCTCGACGTCAACAACGTGCTCGACCGGAAGGTGCTGCTCTACGGCACCTCGCCCGACACGTTTTTCCCCGCCGCCACGCGCCACCTTTACGTGGGTCTGCGCTACACCGTGCGCTGAAATTACCGCTGCATCCGGCGGCTCATGGGCAACTGTACTGTGTGCGGCACCGGCTCGCCGTCGCACGTAGCCGGCGCGAATCGGGACGGGTGCACGGCGCGCACGACCGCGATCTGCAACTCCCGCGGCAGCGGCGGGTCGAGCCTGAAATCATCCGGCCGCCCGTCTGTACCCACGGTGAACGTGATGGTGGTCTTCCACGGTGTAGGCCGCCCGTCGGGCAGTTCGAGGCGTTCGACGATGGTTCTGAGGCCGCCTTTGTCGAGCAACTGCGACTCTTCGCGCACGCCAGTGCACGTCTCGAACGTGAGCGGTGCGGGGGGTGGCTCCGGGGCAGCGGGGGCGGCGGGAGCAAAGGGCAGAACCGCTTGGCGGGGCGGGCGGCACGGCACGGGCAGGGTTACGTACTGCGCCACGGCGCGCCCTTCGTGCCGGGCGGGTCTGAAGCGCACGTCCCGGACGGCTCGCGCCGCGGCTTCGTCGCAGCCCGACCCGACGCTGCGCAGCACGCCGTTCACGATGGGCACGCCGGAAGTATCCACCACCACGCGCAGCAGCACTACGCCGCGCACGCTGTCCCGCGCCGCCTCGGCAGGGTACGCGAACGCCGCCGCGATCTGCGCAAAAGCCACCTCCTGTGACGGCAACAGGGCCGCCGGCTCGGAGGCAAACGTGTAGATGGAATCGGCGGGCTGGGCGGTGGCGGAAACGCAGACAGCGAGGGAGAGCAGCAGCAGACGCATGGACAGTTCTTTGATTTGGGCCTGGAAAATAAAGGAGTTGCCGCCAACAAAAAACCCTCCGAGACACCGCAATGCCTCGGAGGGTTGTAGAGCCCGTTCCTGTCGGGTCAGCGGGCGAGCGTGACGGAGCGCGTCACGACGCGGCTGCCGTGGGTGAGGCGGTAAAAGTACACGCCCGACTCGCGCGCGCTGCCGTCGAACGTGACGCGGTAGCGCTGGCCCGCGGCGGCAGGCGCGTCGAAGAGCACCTCCACGCGCCGCCCGATGGCGTCGAACACTTCCACGCGCGCCGGGCCCGCTTCGGGCACCGTGAACCCGATCTCGACCTGCCCGCCGGACGGGTTGGGCGCGCCGCTGAGCGTGTAGCCTTCGGGCACGGCAGTCGCGGCCATCTTGCCGCTTTCGAGCGGCACGGTCAGCTTGTCGAAGCCCACGAACGACACCTCGACAGCGGCCGCACCTTCGGGCAACCCGCGTATCACGAAGCGGCCTTCCGGGTCCGTTGCGGTGCCCACGGTGGTGCCGGGAAACATCACGTTGGCACCGGGGAGCGGACGGCCCGTGCGCCCGTCAATCACCTGGCCCGTGACAACGTTGCCTTCCTGCTGAAGCCCGACGATGCGCAGGCCGCTCGCGGCATTCTGCTCGCCCGTTTTCTCGCCGCCCAGCCGGAAGGTGACGGGCAGCGTCATCTGCACCTTTACGGCCTGTCCGCGCTGACGGCCGGGGCGGAACGTGGCTTCGCGCACCACGCGCAAGGCCTCCTCGTCCAGCCCGGCCCCCACGCCGCGCACGATTTCAGGGTTCTGCACCGCGCCCGTCTCGTCCACCACGAACTTGACGATCACGCGCCCCTCGACGCCGGCCCGTTTGGCGATCTCCGGGTAGTTGACTTTGGACTGAATGCTTTCGAGTCCGCCCACGAGTTCAGGCTGCTGCTCGACCACCACGAACAC
>CBDUBO010000367.1:0-3435 GCA_965365405.1 uncultured Rhodothermales bacterium
CCCCAGCGCGTTGTTCACCAACCCCGCCGGGCTCGGCTTCTACCGCAAGTCCGAGGTGTCGGGCGCGCTCGGCTTCACCAACGTCAACGACCAGGTGAACTACATCGTCGGTAGCGACGGCGCCACGCTCGACACCGACCTGCAGAACACGCGGCTGGATCACTTCACCTACGTCGCCAAGGTGCCCACGGCGCAAGGCTCGCTCGTTTTCGGCGCGGCGTATCAGCAGACCAACGTGTTCGACCGCGACCTCTCCTTCCGCGCCACCACGGATCAATCCAGCATCTCGGCCAGCTACCTGCCGTACGCCAGCGAGTACGAGCCGGACGGCAACAACGTCACCTTCTTCTCCGACATCCCGCTCATCGCCTACAACGCGGGCCTCATCGAGTACTTGCCTGAAAACCTGCCAGGGGGCACGTATCCGTTTTACGAGGCCGTCAAGCCCGGCACCACCGTCGAGCAGCGCGGGCAGGTGCTGGAGCAGGGCGTGATGCAGGAAATCTCGCTCGGCGGGGCCGTCGAAGGGTCGAAAGACGTGATGTTCGGACTTGCAGCCAACCTGTCGTTCGGGCGCTACCGCTTCGACCGCCGCTTCGAGGAGACGGACATCAACAACGAAAACGGGCTCAGTGACTACGAGGTGATCCTGAACGACCGCACGCTGCGCGGCTTCGAGAGCGCGACGGTGCGCGACTTTATCAAGTCCGACCTCGTCGGCCTCAACCTGCGCGGCGGCATCGCGGCCCGCGTCTCGAACGCGCCGCTGCGCGTGGGCCTGACCGTCGAGACGCCGACGGTGTACGTCATCAACGAGGATTACGGCACCGAGATCGAGACGTTTTTCGACGAAGGCGGCTCGCTCGCCTACGGCGGACGCCCCGACGAGGCGGGCTTTGGCGAGTTCGAGTACCAGCTCTTTACACCCTGGCGGCTAAGCGCGGGCCTCGCCTACGTGGGCCAGCCGCTCACGATCTCGGCGGATTTCGAGACGCTCAACTGGCAGGAGATGCGCTTCGACAGCGACGGCTTCGACGAGGGCGTGCTTACCGACGCCAACGACGACATCCGCGAGCGCCTGCGCCGCGTGCTCAACAGCCGCGTTGGAGCCGAGTACACGTTTGGCAACGTTGCCCTGCGTGCCGGCTACGCCTACCAGCCCGACCCGCGCAAGCAGGACGACGTGTTTGCCGAGACCGACGGTGTGGACCGCAGCCGCACGACGCTTTCGCTCGGCGTGGGCGTGCAGGTAACGCGCGGCACGTTCGTGGACCTGGGTTGGATCCACACCGAGTTCAACGACGCCTACCAGCCCTACGGCCGCATTGACGAAGGCGGCGTCGTGCCCGTCGCCGAAGAGTCCGTCACGCGCGACCGTTTCAGCATTGGGCTTCGCGTGGCGTTCTGAGAGCGTCCACGCGAAAAAAGGCCCCGGAGCAGGCAAGCGCTCCGGGGCCTTTCCCTTAGGCGAAAAACGTCAGAACAGGCCCAGTTCGAGCCGTGCCTCTTCCGAGATCATGTCGCGGCTGAAGGGTGGGTCCCACACCAGATCTACGGTGGCCCCGTTGACGCCGGGCGTGGCGGCCACGCGCTGCTCCACCTGGCCGGGCAGCGTCTCCGCCGCCGGGCACGCCGGCGCCGTCAGCGTCATGCGGATGCGGACGGCGCGGTCGTCGTCTATATCTATGCCGTAGATGAGCCCCAGGTCGTAGATGTTGACGGGCAGTTCGGGGTCGTACACGGTGCGCAGCACCTCGATGACGCGGCCTTCGAGTTTGGCACGCTCCATCTGTTCGGGCGTCGGGGTATCCATGGTATAGAAGTGTTTTGAGGGTTGGAGGTTAGAGGTCGGGAATAAGTTTCAAACCGCTACTCTCCAACCTCCATCATTCCGCCCGCATAGCCGCGCACGCGCGCGACCATCGAGGCCATGCCGTTTTTGCGCGTGGCCGACAGGTGTTCGTCCAGCCCGATGCGCGACAGGAAGCCCAGGTCGGCGCCGGCGACGGCTTCGGCAGGCTGGCCAGACAGCACTTCGAGCAGGAGCGCGACGAGGCCGCGCGTGATCAGCGCGTCCGAATCGCCGCGCAACCACAGCTTTTCGTCCCGCCATTCGGGTACGATCCACACCTGCGACTGGCAGCCGCGCACGCGGAACGCCTCGATTTTTTCCTCGGGGGCGAGCGGCGCGAGGGCGCGGCCTTTTTCGATGAGCAGTTCGTAGCGGTCGAGCGGGTCGGTGAAGAGGCTGAACTCTTCTTCAATCGCCGCCGCGCGGGCAGAAATGGAATCGGTCGGCATGAGGGGTTGGCTTGAGGGGGCGAAAAGCCCCAGTGCAGCCGGGGTTTCGGCGGGCGCGGTGCAGCCTTAGCGGAAACGTAATGCAGCGGGCTTGTGTGGCCGGTTAACACCGTTATCTTGGACGCATTATTCCCACTACCATGCAAGCGCGCTCCACGTTCGTCGTCCTCACTTCCGGAGGGCTGCTGGGTGCAGCCGTTGCCGGGGCCGTCCTGGTGACCCGTCAGCGCCGCCGCCCGAGGCCTGCCGGCGAGGAAAGTGCTGGCGAGCCGTACTGGCGCATCTGCGAAGTGGACATCCTGCTGGACCTGGCGCGGCTGGCCTGACGCCGGGCAGCAAGGTTCAGGGTTGGCGCGAGGGTAACACGGCCTCCGTCGGGGAGGCCCCGGCACGCACAGCAGGGTAGCGGCTACCCCGCTTTTCGGGTATCGCCCGCAGACGCGGCGCGCGGGCCGGCCTACGTTGCCGGTGTCCTGCCGCCAGCGCGCCGCCTCTGCGTCCGGCGTGCGAAGTGGCCTCCGCTAACCCTGGCCTGTATGAAAACGCTCCTGCTGCCCGAACCCACCACTACGAACACCGAACTGCTCCGCTGGGTCGAGGAAATGGCGGCGCTGTGCCAGCCAGAGGCCGTCCACTGGTGCAGCGGCTCGGAGGCGGAAAACGAGGCGCTGTGCGCGCAGATGGTGGAAAACGGCACCTTTATCCGTCTCAACACCGACCTGCGCCCCAACAGCTTTCTGGCCCGCTCGCACCCGAGCGACGTGGCGCGCGTCGAGGACCGCACGTTTATCTGCTCGCTCAGCCGCACCGACGCCGGCCCCACCAACAACTGGCGCGACCCGCGCGAGATGAAGGCAGCGCTGCTCGACCGCTTCGAGGGTGCGATGCAGGGTCGGACGATGTACGTCATTCCCTTCAGCATGGGGCCCATCGGCTCGCCCATCTCGCACATCGGCGTGCAGCTGACGGATTCGCCCTACGTCGTCGTCAACATGCGCATCATGACGCGCATGGGAGCGGAGGTGCTCGACGCGCTGGGCGACGGCTTTTTCGTGCGCTGCCTGCACTCGGTGGGGCTTCCGCTCCAGCCGGGCCAGGCAGACGTGCCGTGGCCCTGCAATCCCGATCCGCAGC